>NZ_WVIE01000019.1 GCF_010091945.1 Myxacorys almedinensis A | reverse complement strand
AGGAATTTTACAACTCTTTCAAACGTAGTCTCAGCTTTCTTTTTGCGCTACCTTCCGTTCGTCGAACTCACGTTAATTTTAGCGATTGATGGGATGCAACCTGATGTGGGGCATGAGGTCTTGTGGGTCATCCGGGAAGTCCTCAGTGGTGAGATTTTGTATGAAGCCGACCGATATGCTAAGAAGGAACTCAAAAAACGGGTGCGTGGCGTGCGGCAGATTGAACGAACCGGGAGCCAGGAACCTGACAATGGCATGAACGAGGTGGTTGCAGGGTACTGTCAAGCGGTGCGTGCAGCACTCACTGACGATGGTCATCCCCCGCTTGATGCCTCTGGGTTGACCTTACAACAACGACTCAGTGCGATTGACCACAGTCTAGAGCAGATGGCTCAAAAGGGGATCTACCCAAGCCCTTGACCCAGCTAAAACGAATCATCTCGACCGCACTTGAGCAAACCGCAGTGCTCTGGAAGCCGATTGCCACTGCCTTCGATTGGGTTCACCAGGTCGCAACCCTGCTCGACAATGATGCACAACTTGATGGTCAAAACGTGTGCTCTAGTCTGGGGCGTTTACTGCGAGCGATGGAACGGTGGAAAGATCAAGCCGGAAGTTTAGCTCCTGGGATTGATCACTTTCTCAAAGTCACGCTCAGTTATGCTCCGGGGTTGTTTCATTGTTATGACATCGAAGGCTTACCCAGAACCAATAACGACTTGGAGCAACTGTTTGGTCGTTGGCGGCATCACCAGCGTCGTTGCACGGGACGCAAAGTTGCCCCCGCTTCCCTGGTTGTCAGAGGGTCAGTGCAAATCGTGGCAGCCATCGCCACTCAAATCCGTTCGTTTACGGCTCACGACTTGGCGACGGTTTCCCTTGCCGCTTGGCAATCGGTTCGCGCTGACCTCAAGCGGCACCAACACAAACGCAATCAACAACCGCGATTTCGACGCTCTCCAGCTACCTATTTGGCTGATCTGGAGCAGAAATTTCTCCAGTTAGCTTTGCCACCCTAGAAAAAAAGGGGAGACTAACGAGGCAATGTGACGAGTTGTGGTCATTCGTAGACAACCAAGGCAATCAGCAGTGGGTCTGGTTAGCCCTTGATGCAGCTACTCGTGAGATTGTGGGAGTTTACATTGGAGATCGCAACGAAACGGCGGCACGCAAATTATGGGAATCCTTGCCCCCTGTCTACCGTCAATGTGCAATTGCTTACACTGACTTCTGGGCAGCTTATGCAGCAGTCTTTCCAAGCAAACGGCATCGGGCGGTGGGCAAAGAAACCGGAAAAACTAGCTACATTGAGCGATTCAACAACACCTTGAGGCAACGAGTGTCTCGCTTAGTTCGAAAAACCTTGTCGTTCTCGAAGTCCTTAGAGAATCATATTGGTGCCATTTGGTATTTCATCCATCACTACAACACATCATTACTTGTGTAGCACTACCATAATTAGGGACAGCCCGCTATTGCCGTGTTTGAAGACGTCAGGCAATCCTACGCGCTCGGTTGCCCTAGCTTTAGAAGCCTTTGGAGCCGAGTTCCAGTGCAACGAGCTGTCAGTTCTACCGTGTTCAATCGAATCATCGAGGCTAATCCTGTAGTTGCTGACATTCCTTGCAATGGGTCAGTTGATCCCTATGCCCCATCTGGTGAACCGGGTGCATTAGTGATTCGCCACCGCGATGGTAAATACTACAGACACTACATCAACAGCATTGACTTTGTGAGAACACTCGGCGGTGGAAATTTGATTCCCATCTCTAGACAAGAATTCTACAGCCGCTTTCCAAATCGCGATACTGACTTCCGTTTGAGACGATAGCGCTATTTCAGAATCTAGGGTTGCATCTACTGAGCGATCTACTTGAAGACTTGGGGTTCCGCCCCTTCTAGTGAAGCAGGTAGGGTTGGGCAGTGCCCATCCTACTGGTTTGTAAGATATCATTGAGGAATCCAAAGAGGTAGAGTAGTGATCGGAGTCAGCCTATGCAAGCGATCCTTTTAAGCCGTGAAGAAGTTGCGCGTCGTGCAAAGCAACTGTACGAGAATGGCATCCGCCAAAAAGTCGAGGTCGAAGAAAATATTGGCAAGATGGTCATCATCGACATTGAGACAGGCGACTATGAAGTTGATAAGACTGGGTTGCAGGCATCTCGTAACCTCAGTAAGAAGCACCAAAATGCTAGACTCTTCGGAATTCGGATTGGATACAACGTTGCCGTCTCCTTTGGAGGTGTCATGGAGCGTGTTTACAAGTGATTTCTGGGACTGTGACAAATAGACATGCAACAGTCGCTCTAACGTTCTTGTTACCAAATAGTTCAACTGTCCCTATTGAATTTGTCATCGATACAGGATTTACAGGAGAATTGTGCCTTCCCTTAGAAGCAGTTTCACTGATGGGCTTAACCTTTAGACACGATACGTTTGCAAATTTGGCAGATAACAGCGAAGTAACATTACCACTTTATGAAGCGGTTGTCCTTTGGGATGGTATAGAACGGGATGTTTTAGTTATTGCGACAGGAAGGCGACCTCTGCTTGGAACCGCTTTACTGGATGAACAAGAGTTGGTGATTCACTTCACAGAGGGCGGGTTGGTAACGATCGACGAGTTGTAGATGTTAATTCAGCGTAAGGCAGCGCAGGCTAACAACACAGTGGAGCGGACGGTAGAGAGTCTTCGCGCTTCGTTTTAGTTCTCTCGCCGCCGCTCACTTTAGCCGTTGTGTCGCCTGAGATATCGGTTAAGGCAGTAGTTTGAAAGTTATGTGCAAAGTGTGATTGTTAAGCCCTTTCCGAAATTTCCGTAGTGATAGTTGAAGCATAAGGTACCCCATTCAATACATGGAGTTGAGAGCTTTATGGCTGAGCAGCCCGTCAACCGAGATGAGTTTCTTGACCAAGCATTTAAGAAGGATGAACTTCAATGCATTCTTGAGGAGTACAAGAGTCTGCGTGCAGAGGCACAAGCCCGTATGGGTCATCGCGTCACTTTATTAACATCTAGTACTGCTACAGCAGGTGTTCTGCTTGGTCTTGCATTGAACATTCTCAACAGCAACACAATAAATGCCAGATATAGTACAGAAATTCTTTTACTTGTGCCTTTGACAACATGCTTATTTGGGCTGCTAACGACTTATCATACCGCTCTCATTTATGACATGGCAGATTATCTTAAGTTGCTTGAGATCCGTGTCAATAGGGTATACCCGCTAGTAATGGGTTGGTATGCAAGTTCAAATGGCAGTCAGTTTCCAGAAATTTTTTGGATATGGCATCTTCCGATGATGCTTATTACTCTGGCTCCTTCAACCGTTGCAGTTTTATTGTTTTTTCTATGTGATCCAACTTGGAATGCACAAACAGTAGTTTTATTTGTGATTGATTCAATATTGCTCTTCTACTTTGTAACAGAGTATCTCAGTAAGGTATGGAAAAGAAAAACTTACCGCCATGAAACTACAAGAAAATGGGCTACACAAATGCATGAAAGAGGTCTCCTACCAGATGATAGGTTTGTTCCATATGGTGCGGGTTTATTAGAATCAGCACCAAATAAGAGAAAACCGAAGAGGTGACTTAATCTGCTGGGTTTGCCAGAGAATCATTTCTGCAAGCGCGGCGGCACAACAACCCTGTTGGAGCGGACTGAAGGGAGATCTGGGCGAAGTTTCAAGTTTATCGGTAGCCGCTCAGCCGGAACGTTAGGCTGAGTCACACGATCAAGTACAGTGTTGGGTAAAAAGTAAAATATTGCTATCGATTAGCTACCGAGTAAAGGATGAGCAAGCCTGAAAAAAGACACAACTGGATGCTAGACGAAATGAAGAGCGCAGGCAGAGAGAATCTTGATGCCGAGCACGCATCTCAATATGACTTTAAGGAAGATGCTAACGTCATAGAAAAGCTAGCCCTTATAAAAAGGCTTGGACTTAATGAGAAATCAGAAGTGGTGGACATCGGTGCAGGCATCGGACAGTTCACACTCGCTGTTGCGTCAGTCTGTGCGCGAGTGGTTGCCGCTGACGTTTCGCCTGTAATGATGAACGTTTTAAAGACGAAGGTTAGTACGTCTCGCCTACCCAACATTGAGATTATCCAGTCTGGCTTCCTCACCTATGAGCACCAAGGTAGACAAGCTGATTTCGTGTATTCTCGCTACGCGCTCCATCACCTTCCTGATTTTTGGAAAGCGTTAGCGCTATTGAGGATGCTGTGTATTCAGCAGATGGCATCTTCGCCAGATATGTTGCTCGTGCAATCTGAACAAGTTGAACCATTAGTCAGCGAATAGAAGCAATTGAAAGGGTTCTAATATGCCAGTACCAGCAGAATACGATCGCGCTTCCGATCAATTCTATCAGTACTTAGTAGACGCACGTGACACCGCAGGACTCTGGAGCACGCATGTAACCTACACAATGACACAAGGCGTGTTTCAGACGTTTCGGCGACGGCTTTCCATGAAAGATGCGATCGCATTTGCGGGGGTACTGCCGATTTGCCTAAGAGCGCTCTTTGTGACCGACTGGGACACGGATGAACCGATCAAGCCCTTTGAATCTTGCGAAGTCATGACTAGGGAGGTTCAGTCGTTACGTTCAGAACACAACTTTTCTAGGGAAACGGCAATTCAGGATGTTGCCAGGGCGTTGAGACGACACGTAGATGAAGCAGCCTTTGATCAATTACTCGCTCAATTACCAGAAGGTGCAATTGATTTCTGGAAGCCATGATGGACGAACTTGTCTTGGTGCATCATGGCATAACAAGGCATTGATATGGTGGGGACAGGGCGACCAAAGAGTAGCGTCTATCACTACTCTGACCCTAATCCTCTGGGTCAGGCAAGATCCGATGATTCTGTAACCCTGGAATCGAGGTTGTCTAAAATATGAGAAAACCGATATATGAAAAGCGATGGAAAATAAATGGATTAGCCATAATGAAGTTCGCCTTTTCTCCGAATCTTTCGGTGTTCCAGACGATCCGCCCATTTTATTAATCATGGGGGCGATGGCTTCATCTGTGTGGTGGGCAGAAGATTTCTGCTGCCAATTGGCTGATTTGAGACGCTATGTGATTCGATACGATCACCGAGACACAGGGCGCTCAACCAGTTACGAGCCAGGTCACATTCACTATTCCATTGAAGATTTAGCGGATGACGCTTTTTGTGTTCTTGATGGCTATGGAATTGGGAGCGCTCATCTAGTGGGGATATCGCTCGGAGGATTTCTAGCTCAACTCATGACGCTCAAGCATCCTCAACGGGTCAAAAGTCTAACGTTAATCGCCTCGGAACGCTTGGCTGACACCGATCCGACAATGCCAGGGATCGATCCATCTGTCCTTGAATACCATGCGAAAGGCAGTGAACTGGATTGGGCAAACCGTGAGATAGTGATTGAGTATCAGATTGGTGCGTGGCGATTGATGTCCGGTTCAGCCCATCCGTTTGATGAATCAGCGATCCGCGAATTAGCTGAGACTGACTTCGATCGTACTCCCAATCTCATGACGACCTTTAATCATGCCTTGCTTCAAGGCGGAGAACAATGGGTTAACCGCCTCCACGAAATCGCTGTACCCACTCTGGTTATTCATGGCACAGAAGATCGTGTTTTACCCTATGTCCACAGTTTGGCACTGCAAGCAGAGATCCAGGATGCTGTATTACTACCATTACCAGGAACAGGACACGAACTGCATCGCAGCGACTGGTCTGTTATTCTTGAAGCGGTAGAGAAGCAAACTGTATCACAGTGAGAAACAGCCTAACAATCCGATTGGAGCGGACTGAATGAAGTTGGTCGGTGTTGCAGCAAAAGTTATTAGCAGCCAATCAATCGGAACGTTAATGTTCAAACTGCTCCTAAAACGGTAATCACTCAGATCCATACACTAGAGTCAGATTTAGTCATTTGTTGCGGCATGGCAGAGTTTCGGCAATTTCTCTCGATCGAGCCAACTGGGACACTTTAACGGACGCTCTGCATTCTTCCCCGAAATTGCGACTCACATCAGCCATGATGCCGGAAACTTTGGTTGCCATCACCTGTACGATTCTCTGTTAAAACACCATCAGGAACAGAATCTCAACTATCGCTGTCTGTTTGTTCACGTTCTATTATTAACAGAAGCTAATCTTGACACTGTGATCCACGATTTTTTAGTGATTGTTAACAGGGCTTCCGCATGGGCAGCCGATTTGGGAACGCATGGGATGAATTAATAAGGGAATTAATAAATGATGTTGAAACCGATTAATTCTTCCAAAGTGGCGTCGAAGGCAGTTGTGACCTCTACCCAATCTGCTACTGAATCCACTTTAAAGACTAACAAAATTGCTCTCCTCAGACGGCTATGATAAGCTCCGCTTACTGTATTGGAATTTTACGCCTCGTAATGTTTGTATTTCTTCCAACGCTTACCCTGGCACAAGCGACCCCGGCTCCTACTCCTCAAGAGATCGTGCAACCCCAAGAGATGCGATCGCTGCCTGGTCAACTCGATTCGACTCCAGTGTTTAACAGCAACAGCCCAGAAGTCGTTCAAAAAGAAGGCATCTTGCTCTCGACATTTCCCCCTACCGGAAAGCGCGTTGCCACCGCCCACCTTAACCAAGCCTTCAACGGGCGATTTGACATTTTTGCTCACCACATCGCCAATGCCATCCCCACCCCTACCGACTTGCGATCGCTCTACCTCGGCATCTTGATCCACAATCCAGGAACTCAACCTGTCACGATCGATGTTCTGCAAGCCGCTAGTTATCTCAGCCAGCCCGATGCGCCGTTTCTCGCCCTGCCCGACTACCAAGACAACCAAAACGGCAAAATCTTTGCAGGACCGGGGGGGCGCGCGGTTGGTGAGGTGCTGCGAGGGCAGCGACAAAGCATTTTCCCGCCGCAACTCGTGATTCCGCCAGGGCAAAGCCGGATGATGATGAATCTGCCCATTCCGGTCAGCACCTTGACTCCGCCGCTCAACGGTCGCTCAACCCTGATGCGGTTACGCAGTACAGGTTCAGTGTATGTGTCGAGTTTGGGCATGTTTGCTAAACCCAACACCGACGGCAGCGAACGAGCACCCACCCTGGAAGAATGGCAAACCTTGCTCGACACGGGCGATCTTGCCAGCCCAAGAGACAAAGCCCCGACTCCCATCGATCAGCAAGGCGGAGCGGTAATTTATGGGCGGGTTGCAGGGGTTGCAGTCGGGTCTCAGTGGAATGCCCAAGTCGTTGATCCGGGACGTAGCTATCTCACTATTCCTGCCGCAGGATCGGCATTCTCCTATGGACTCAGTACGCTCCACAAAGGCACGTTAGGAACTGAGCAAAATCAGAGCGCTCCTATGATCAAGCGCTACGATGACACTGCCTATCAAGCCCATGGCAACTATGCCATTGAATACCGACTGAGCTTGCCCCTCAAAAACACCACCGAGCAAAATCAGACTGTTGCGATCGCATTTGAAACTCCCCTCAAACGCGAAGACACCAAACAAGGCGTCCGCTTTTTGCAACCGCCTGGTACACAAACGTCATTCCGAGGCACAGTCCGGCTCCGCTATACCAGCGATCTCGGCTTACCCCAAACGCGCTACATTCACTTAGTGCAAAAACGTGGGCAGCAAGGCAAGCCCTTAGTGACGCTGCAATTAAAACCCAATGAACAGCGCCTTGTGCAGTTCGATTATATTTATCCCCCCGATGCAACGCCGCCGCAAATTTTAACGGTAAAGACGTTGCAACCGTAGAACGGTAAGACTTAAGAAGAGGAGGACTTATGCCACAATTTTCGTATGTAAATCTTGCTCTAACTGTAAATTCTGCCCTAACTACTGATAGCCTGCCGCTTGAAGGGCAAATAAATGAGCATACCGCCCCTTCAACTCTAACAATTCCTCGTGGCTGCCTTGTTCGGTCACGTCTCCGGCAGACATCACCATAATCCGATCTGCCATCCGCACGGTGGAGAATCGGTGGGAAATCAAAATAGCCATTTGGTTTGGCGTCATCTCTCGAAACCGATCGAAGATTTGCACCTCAGACTCTGCATCCATGGCAGAAGTTGGCTCATCTAGCACCAAAATATCGGCGCTGGTTCGCATAAAGGCGCGAGACAGGGCGATCTTCTGCCATTGCCCCCCCGAAAGTTCTCGACCCGATTTGAACCAGCGACCGAGTTGAGTATCAAACCCATTCGATAGCTGATCAATAAAGGGCAACGCATTTCCTTTACTTGCGGCAACGCTCCAGCGATCGCGATCGCTTAAATGAACAACATCGCCCACGCCAACGTTTTCACCTACGCTAAATTGATATTTCATAAAACTCTGAAAAATCACCCCAATTCGCCGCTGTAAGGCAACTGTTTCCCACTTTTCCAGCACCAGTCCATCTAGCAAAATTTGCCCAGAGGTCGGGCTGTAAAGCCTTGTGAGCAGCTTAATGAGCGTCGTCTTCCCTGATCCATTTTCTCCTACGATCGCAAGCTTCTCCCCCGGTTTGAGGTGAAACGACACCGCTTTGAGCGCCGGGTTTTCATTGCCAGGATAGTAGAACGTGACGTTTTCAAATCTTAATCCATCGTTGGGCACAACGCCTTGAGACGCCTGCCCCAAGGGTTCTGGAACCTCTTCTTCTAGAAACTCGTATAAATTGGAAAGGTAGAGTGAGTCTTCGTACATGCCCCCAACCGCCGTTAAAATCGAGGCAAAGGCGGTTTGTCCTTGCCGAAACACCACGAGATACATGGTTAATTCTCCAAGGGTGATCTGTCCGGCGATCGTTTCCCACACAATCCACACATACGCCCCATAAAATGCGATCGTGCTGACCAAACTCAGCAGATAGCTCCACACACCGCGCCGAATCGTTAGATCGCGATCTTCGGCATACAGACGCAGGAAAATAGCCCGATAGCGATCGAGCAACATGTGCCCCAATTGGTAGAGCTTAATTTCCATCGCTGGGGCTTCATTGGCAATCAGCCATTCTAGATAGTTTTGCTGTCTCGATTCGGGCGTGCGCCACTGAAATAGCCGAAAGGCTTGTCCGGCAAAGCGTGTTTCTGAGATAAACGCAGGCAGGGCAGCCACCATCAACGCCACCACTGCCCACACCGAAAACTGAATCAGCAAGCCGCCGTAGGTCATCAAAATCAGCGAATCTTGCACTAGCCCAAACGTGCGCCCCACCAAACTGAGCGGACGGCTAGATGCCTCTCGCCGCGATCGCGTCATCTTGTCATAAAATTCTGAATCCTCAAAGTGCGCCAGATCTAGAGTCAGGGCTTTTCCTAAAATCAGTTCGTTCACCTTTTGCCCTAGCAACACGCGCAAAAGCGACTGACACAGCGCAACGCCTTGGCGGCTGCCTGTTTGCACCGCAACGACCGCCGCTTCAAATCCTAAATACCCGATCGCTGCCCATCGATCCTGCGGCGCTCCGGTGCGCGATGCCAGCACTACGGTATCAACGATGAGCTTTCCAGCATAGGCAACGATCGCGGGCACTAATCCAGAAATCAGTGTAAACAGAGCCAGCACGATGGTGAGCCTGCGATTTGTTGTCCACACGAGTTGAATTGCTCTGCCGCCATACCGACCAATAGATAAAAGCTGAGATACACCGCGAACCATAGGTTATAAAAAATCGTAATCGTAAAAGAGAATAGAAGTCTGATAGTTTAAAGCATGAAAAGCGAACTGTTTTCTGAGGACAAATTTATGACCTTATAAACGTATTAGCCAACGTCTAAAATTGTTTTAAATAAATAGTGTTGAGCGCAACTCGTCAAGGTCTAAATAATCGGCAATATAGCTTTTGCGTAATAAATCTGGCGCAATAAACTCATCGTATTTTTGCAACGTTGGTGCTTCATCTGGCTCAAGAAACTCCTCTACATCAAAACGCCGATCTGAAAGTGACTGAAGCTCATACCGCAAGGTTTCTAAAGAACATTTGCCCAATCGCGCCACCAAAAAATAGGGCGATCGCGCCTTAATGCTTTTCAGCCCTAGCGCTGCTTTACCCTGCGATCGCAAGAACCGCTCTAACGTCCGAAATGCGATCGTGCCGATCCAAGGGACAATACAGCACACCTGATCATCTAAAAGTTGCACCGGGTGGTTTAAAATTCCCGTTGACGTTACAAACTCTCTTGCGTTCTGAAGCCGTTGGTTTGCGCTGGGTGCCAAATACGAGTATAGCGTTGTCTCTTGCAGCACCTTTTTCATTCTCTGTAGCACTCTCGTATGAATATCCCCAGATGTGCCGCGCCACGAACTTGACGTTACCGATTGAGTTGTCGGTTTCACATCAATACTTTTCTTTTTACTATTAACCTCATTCACTTCCCAAATACGACCTGCCAGAGAAAAGCGATCGCCTTCCATTGGCGGAATGATAATGCTTCCGATCGCTTTTCCGTTGTGCTTAACGGCATACTCTTCTGTGTCTGGAAAAATGGCATAAAACTTGAAATTATTGATAATTCGTTCTCCCGCAAGCCCAACAATTAACCCTCCTTCAACCGTTTTTTCGATGTGATCAATATCCAACAAATGCCTCAAAAATACCCGAAAATCAGCTTGGGAAATGGCTTGAAATGGTGGCAGAGACAAGATTTGCTCAGCCAGAGCAGCAGGAGAGTGTTCTCCCAAAGATGCCAGCACACTCATCGTCTGGTGATATAGCAAACTAAAGGGATAGCGCATCGAGCGGGGCGGCTCAATCCATTTCTCTTCTAGATAAAGCTGGATCACAGCAATGCACTGCAACAATTGCCAGGGAATTTGTTCTGGCAAAGATTCTTCCCCTGTGGGTCGATCTTCGACGCAAATAAGCTCCATTTCAGAGATGCCGCCCCGCCTGCCTGAGCGTCCCAATCGTTGCAGAAAACTAGCCACCGATGGCGGTGACTCTAATTGAATGACCCGATCGAGGTGCCCCAAATCAATCCCCATTTCAAACGTCACAGTCGCCGCCGTCACCGCAGCAGTCTCCGGATTTCGCATTGCCGCTTCTGCCGCATCTCGCAGGGCCGCAGAAATACTACCGTGATGAACATGGTAGATATCGGGATAGCCCTTCGCGATCGCAATGTCTCGCATCGCTGCGATCGCGGCTTCGGTTGCCGTTCGCCCATTGGCAAAGACCAAGCTTTTTTTGCCTTGGGTTTGCCGAAATAGATGGAAGTGATAAGGATTAAACGCTTGGTCTCGTGTATCGCCTTTGGCTCGCACCACCAGACCCGGATCGTAAAAATGATCGAGCAAAAGCTGGATTTTTCGCTGAGCGCTTTGTAAAGTAGGGGTAATGACAGATTGAGAAGTGTCACCCTGCAACCACTCTTCGGCTAAGGAGTAATCGCCCAAAGTGGCAGACAGACCAATCCGCCGAGGCACATTTCCGGTCATTTTGGCAAGGCGAGACAATTGGCACAAAATCTGACAGCCGCGATCGCTGCCGATAAATGCGTGAATTTCATCAATAATAACGAAGCGTAGGTCGCCAAAGATACGCGGCAGATCACGGCTTTTATTGATTAACAAACTTTCTAGAGATTCGGGTGTAATTTGCAAAATACCCTTTGGCATCTCAAGTAGCTTTTTCTTGTGGCTTTGTGTAACATCCCCATGCCATGCCCACACGGGAATATCTGCATATTTTAGCAAATCTTTTAAGCGATCGAATTGGTCATTAATCAACGCCTTAATCGGGCCAATATACAACACGCCAACCCCGCTAGACGGCTGCTCGTGCACTATCGTCAACACTGGAAGAAACGCTGCCTCAGTTTTTCCTGAAGCGGTTCCTGCGGCAATTAATAAGTGGTGGGATGTGTCAAATATGATACGACACGCTTCGATTTGGATAGGTCTTAGCGATGCCCATCCACTGGTATAAATATATTCTTGAATAAATGGCGCAAGGCGCGAATACGGATACTGCATGATCAAATTTGCAAATGTAGACAAAAGAACTTTATTTAACGCTAAGTTTGCGGTTTTACCACACGCAAATCGAGATAAAAATGTAAAGATGTGAATCCTTCTCAGCAAAAGTAGGAAACAGTGTGACGATCGAGAATCTGTCTGACGATTGGTTGAGGATGGGAAGACAAGTTAGTAGGGTTCACGGTGTTTACGCATTCTGAAAATTCGTCAAAAAATTGGCGACGCTCGACTCCTGTGGTTGAGTTCAGTGTATCGAGATGCTTAGAAAGCAGAAACTCAGATTGACCTGTACTATTTGGAGATGAACGTAAGCATGTTGAAGCCAATTGCTGCTGCAAGTGTTGCTGCTATCTTAGCGGGTTCTCTACTGCCCGTTGCGGCGGAGGTGCTATCGATCTCGAAAGAGGTGAAGGGATCTGTCCCCACCGAGAAGCCAGTCACACCGACTTCTACCACTCCTCTTTTTCCCACAACCTCGGCTGACCCAGCACCATCGCTGACGCCCAAGGCATCTCCAGCCGACTCCTTAGGAATGCCTTCTACCCCTGCCGGTTTCGGCACCACTCCTGGGATGCCAATCAGCCAGCCAGCCGACTCTACGATCGCACCGGCTCGACCTTCAACTCTACCCACCGATTCTTCAATCACAAAGCCTGCGGATTCTCCTGCGCCCACGACGATGCCTGAGATGCCGTCAAACGCTCCCGCAGCACAGCCTTCGACAGTGCCTTCTACGCCTCTGTTCCCCGATTCAACGTCTCCGACAAATTCCCCCGCTACCCCTTTAACGCCGGATTCAAGAACAATTCCGTCTCCGCAATCTGAACCCTCTTCTCCATCCGGAATCCCTGATTCATCAGAGCCGATTACACCTTCAACAACGCCAGATTCATCAACCCCAATTACACCCACAACGCCAGATTCAACAAGTCCAACAACGCCAGATTCAACGATAACCCCAACCATACCCACAACGCCAGATTCAACAAGTCCAACAACACCAGATTCATCAACCCCAATTACACCCACAACGCCAGATTCAACGGCTCCCGTAACGCCTACAGTGCCTTCAACTCCGGCAACCCCAACTGGAGAGCAATCAACCCAGCCTTCTGAACAACAAACTGCAACTACAATGGTGCTAGAGGAAGAGTCTATTACAGGAGTCAAGCAGGTGACGCTGCCCACTCCACCCAATAGGGCTGCTAACTTTACCTTACCTATGGATGTTCAGGTCGTGAAAGAGGCATCAATCAGTAGCAATACCCCCATTACTGACAAGATGTACAAAGATCTTCCAGGTTGGGCATCTGCGGTGCAAGCTTGCCTACAAGACAAGCCCACTTTTGTCCGCGTGGTAGGGGATCAGCAAGTGCCTTTTATGCTGAATGGTACAGAAGGCACAATCAAGCTCAACGCCAACGATCGTCCGGTTTGTGCGGCAAGCTTGTAAGCTATCCACTTTGTCAGCTATTTTGTCCTCAGCTTGACCCCTTTCCCCAGGAGAGGAGTTTGATCTGTTGTCACTTATTCTCGCGTTAGATTTAGCTTGTCTTAGATTGTTCAGCGATCGCTAGAGCAGAAAACTGTTGTTATACCCAATTAATCTGTAAATGCTACACGCGTGCGATCTCCCCCAACCCCTCCTGAGTCAGGAGAGGAGCCGGAAAGTCCTTTCTGACCCAGGGGGGATGTCGTAGGTAGGGGGGTCGAGAATCTGTCGCAGTGAAAAATCAATTGGGTATTAGTAGCAGTTTGCGTACTCACCCTAGAAATCTCTCGCAAGCATACATTCAATCCTGCTGCCCATGAGCAGGATTTTTTGTGGTTAAAGATGAATTTCTACCAAATATCATTGAAACTTCACGTTCACCCCGGAAATATCAAGGAAATGTAAAGCGAGCTTCAAATATCCTGCCCTGATGCCTTGCCCGATGCAGTTCTAAACTATCGCTCACCTACTCCATTTGCTCGTACAAAGAACTTTGAAATACCAGAAAAATACAGCATAAAACGCTTTTCAAGGCGAGTAGGACGTTAGAACACGACTCAACAATATTGGCACAATGCTCTACTTCATCATTGCTTGGGTGATGCTACTAACGGCTTGTGAGGTCGTAGGTCTAGGCATCGTAAACAGTTTCAACGCAACCCGCATTGAACGTCAAGGAGATCGAGCGATCGTGGCGCTGTGGTTGGGCGTCATCGCGTTGGCAATTAGCCTTTTAGTGGTGTCTTGGTTTGTGGCGCTTTCGCCTTTGGTTGGGGGAGTTGTTACCCTAGGCTTGATGAGTTTAGCCCTCCGATCGCACGCTGTTCGTCAAGAATTGAGGTCGCTCTATGGGGGCGTTTCTCGCGATCGCATCTTCAAGTTTTTCATGCTTGCGATCGCCGTTGCTCTTGTCGTCACTCAACCCATTAATTGGTTTGACACCGGCTTCTATCATTACAGTGCCATCCAATGGTTAACTAAATTTGGAACCGTGCCCGGAGTTGCCCTCATTCTAGATCAGTTAGGGTTTACGTCGTCTTGGTTTGCCCTTGCTGCGCCGTTTAATTTTGAACTTCTAGACTCTCGCGGAACTGCCGTGATCAACGGATTTGGGCTTTTGCTTACCAGTTTGCAGGGGTGGCTTTGTTTCACACGAGCCTATCAGCGGACTGCCCAATTGAGCGACTGGTTTGCGATCGCGTTTTCACTGTTTTTGGGACTGTTGATTTTACGCTTGTACTCTAGTGTCAGCTTACTGAACTCGGCATCTCCCGATCTCGCAGTCATGCTGCTGATAGAAGTGGTCGCTTGGACAATTTTGGTTTATGCTCGCCCTGCCGCTTTGCCAGAAAAAACAGTTCTTGGAACCCCTGCGATCGTTCTTGTTTTAGCGTCCGGAGCGTTTACAACAAAGCTCACCGCTTTACCCTTACTCGCGATCGCAGGGGTGTTTGTCGGGGTTGAATCTGCGGTTAGCAAACAGGGCATAAAGCGGCTGTTGGCGAGTACAGGAGTTGCTAGCCTCGTTCTACTGCCGCTCTGTATCTCTAGCCTAATTACGTCGGGCTGTCCGCTTTATCCCGCCTCAGCGCTCTGTTTAGATCTTCCTTGGTCGCCCGATGCTACTGCAATGCAGGCAATTGCCAGTAATACCCATGGCTCAACAACGTGGTATGGCTCATCACCCGATCACCCGTTTCCCCTGATCGGCTATATCCAACGGTGGGTCGCAACCTCTCGGCACAATATGATAATCGCCGGACTCAGCCTCAGCCATTTCTTCACGTCAGGTCTTTTGTTTATCGTTCAGACTCGGCGAAAGGCAACCCAGATTAAAGGCGCTATTTGGCTGTTTGCCGTGGGCACAGTGGGCATTTTGTTGCTGTTGTTCATGGCTCCTTGGATTCGATTTCTCGCCTCTTATTTACTTCTTTCCCCAGCGTTACTCGTTGCAACTTGGCTCGAACATCAGTTTGGCAACCGTCCGGCTGGTGATCTGTCGAGTCACCCTTCTCGCTCAACCCCCCGCCTTCGCTGGCTGCAAGGCGTGGGTCTGTGCTTTTTAGCGATCGCACTCGTGCATTTAACCCGCCGCGATTTTCAGCTTCATGTGGTTCTACCGCCTCGGTTAATGTCAGTTGAACTCGTGCAAAAGCAAGTGCATAATGTCTCCTATGTTTCCCCGCTTCACTCAGATTCCGAATCGATAGCCCCTTTGAGCAATCTCTGCTGGGGAAGCCCGATACCCTGTACGCACTTAAATCTAAAAAATGTTGCGCTACGCGATCCCCAAGCAGGATTGGCAGAAGGATTTATTCGGCTGAATTGAGCGACTTTAATATGGATTGAAAGAGAATATGGATTGAAAGAGTAAAAAACGACCTGTAGAACGTTACAAAAGCTCTCTACAGGTCGTTTTGGGGATTGGCTGAATCAAGCTTTATTGACAGTAAACCAAGTTTGATCCAGGGATATTTCTAAACCCATTGGAGACCCATCCCGCGATCGGTCGATTGATTTCGACCCATATCCGACCGTCCGGTCCCACCTGAGAAGCGGGAGGATTTCGCGTCACAAATACTTGTGAGTTAAACGCTACACCGCCCACAACGGGGTTATTAGTGCTGGGCCCACGGCGTACAATCAGACCTGCCTGCGCCCGAACTGCACGACACAGCGAAGGGGCAGGAGTTCCACCCGAATTTCCGTCACCCGGCGATGTTGGGCAAACCTTCAAATTAACAGGCTGCACAAATCCAGGAGACGGCGCGCTAACCCCGATAAAGCCGCCTTGCGCTGCATTCTCGGAAAGCGTTACAGCCTGGTTGGTCGCCAAAGCTCTAACGACAATGCTAGTGGCTGAACGATCGGAGAAAATAGCGGTAGGTTGTTTGGCGCAGCGAGATTGACCCACCAACGACCCCTGAGCAACCCACGTATCAGAGGCAGCACGCTGAACTGTTGGCACAGATTGCGTTTCTGCTGTGGCAGCGCCCCCAACCGTAGAACATGCCACCACTACCAAAGCACTGACCAACCGATGCCAAGCCTTTGCTTTCATCATGTTATTAAACTCCTCACGGAATAGAAGGGTAAGGCTACATACCCGTGTAAATATCCTGCTGAGATTATAAGGCAAGTCGATTCGTAATTCGTGATTTGTAAGCTGATAGCAATCAAACGGCAAGGGGTCGGAATGTTGAATTTGGCAACGCCCAAAAGCACACCCTATTCCAGCCCGTGGCTTTTGCCAATGACCCAATGGCGACGAAAGAAACGAGCCAGAGCCGACTCTTCTAAGGCTAGGTAGATCGGACGCCCGTGAGGACAGGTGCGAGGATTGCGAGTCTGTTGCCACTGATCGAGCAGCGTCTGCATTTCTGTTAGGGTCAGCGGCGTGCCATTCCGAATTGCACTTCGGCAGGCAGTCGCGACTTGTGCTGTTTGCAAATCGCCGCCTAAACTCAGTTCGAGCAAGGCATCTACGCGGTCTTCTCGCTGGGCTAAAAGCGCGGGAATAGAGCGCACTGCCCAGATCTGATCGCCAAAAAGTTCGACGACGAGTCCGAGATGCTGCAATTGCTCGACTTGAGCTTGAGAAAGGTGGTTGAGAATGATCGCAGGTTCTAGAGGCAAGAGTTGCCAGCGATCGCAGATCTGCTCATACAAAACTCGCTCATGGGCGATGTGTTGCTCAACGAGCCACATGCCAGACGGGTGCTCTGCCAAAATATAGCGGTTGTGAACCTGCGCGATCGCACGGAGCACCGAAGGCAACGGCTCGCCAGGCGCGATTGTGCGATGCACCCGATAGTCTGCACCCGATTCGGCGGCTTTGATCACCGTTCCGACTCGTCGAGAAGACAGAGGTTCGGGGATCGAGGCGGGGTTAAGGCGCAAGGCTTGCTCGATCGCTTGACTAACGTGCTGTTGCCAATAGTCTAGATTGTGCAGATAGACTTCAGTTTTAGCAGGGTGGCGATTCCAGTCGATCTGCTGTGGCAGTAGATGGAGATGCAAAAAACAAACGGGATAGCGATCGCGCGGCAAGGTTTGCCGAAATCCTGCTAGTAAGGTTTGTTCGAGTTCTGGTAGATGGACGAGCCGCCCGTTAATCGCAACGTTTACCCAATCGGGACGACGGCGATGGCAGCGATCGGGCAATCCCAACAGCAGATAGAGGGAAGACTCTACAGCGTTGCCGGACGCGATGCTAATTTCGTGTAGTTCTGCTTCCTGCACTCCCCGCACCAGTTGCGGCAGTCTCTGCTTTGCTGTGCGGCTTGCCCAAAGACTAATCCAATCACGCTCTCCCTGCTGCACTTGCCATGTGACCTGGGGATGGCACAGCGCTAAACGATAAATCACTGTTTGCACTGCTTTTAACTGCTGTGCCGCCGAGGGTAAAGCATCGCGACGAGTCGCCCAGGTTTCAAATAATTGATCAACTGTAATGATCGTGCCCGGTGCGATCGCAACCGTTTCAATTTCTGCTGCTTCGCCCTGGGCATCGTATGCCACTCGCCAACCCTGCATTTCAGAACTCGGACGGCTCAAAATTTCAAGCTGAGACAGTTGTGCCAGGCTGTAGAGCGCCTCTCCTCGAAACCCAAGGCTTCGGATATTTTGCAAATCGGCGCGATCGCGGATTTTGCTGGTGGTGTGGGGTCGTGCTGCCTGCCGCAAATTCTCTAACGTCATACCTGCTCCGTTGTCGGAGACGCGCACTCGCCACTGGTCAGCCCACAGCGAAATTACAATTCTGGTTGCACCGGCATCCAACGCATTTTCGACCAACTCGCGGACGACTGCCGAAAGCGAATCGATCACCTCTCCGGCAGCCATGAGATGCACAACATCAATCGGAAGTGGCTCAATCATAAACTCCATCTCTCTAGTTTAAGAGATGGGGAGAGATAAGGAACGCCTGACTACCCTCTACAACACTGCACAAAATTTCAGTAACTCTGTTTCAGCAGAAATTGCAGAACTAAATTTTATTTTACGAATAACTGATAAATAGGCTGCTTCATCGCACCGAAAAATCTCCTTCCTCGCGCAAGGAAACAGATCTAGCAATCATTTCTCTAATGGGTTGATTAACGCTTTGGTTAACAAAAACTACTTGTAAAAAATTATAAAATTACTCACAATTCATTCAACAAAACAAAACCTAAACAACGGTGGATATCTCTACCCGATTTAGCGTAAAAGCCTCTCTGAGTATAGACCACAGCAGTCAAAATCGTTGTCATAATTAAAGTGTCGAAACAAGAGATATCGAATGACGAGTTCTACGATGGCATCTGTTGGGGCTAAAAGCGAGATTCGCAAGGCGCGGCTATGGATGCCAGAGCGGGTGATGTTTACCCCTGCTGCTCTAGATCAGCCTTGGGGGCAGCAAATTCTTGAGCGGGTGCAAGCCTTGGGTTTGCCCATAGATGAGCTAAAGCAGAATCGATTAACCGGCTTACGTGGGGAGACAGAGCGAGACACCTACGCCACTGCAAAACGGACGCTAGCCGTTGTCAATGCCCCCGCAGGACAGTTAAAACTAAGTCCGATTCCTCCCTCTGCCGACTGGCAGTTTCACATTGCAGAAGGCTGCCCTGCCCACTGTCAATATTGCTATCTTGCAGGGAGTTTGCAAGGACCGCCCGTGATCCGGGTGTATGCAAATCTGCCGCAGATTTTGGGCAACTTAGCCGCCTACGATCGCTCCGGCAGCCAGACGAGCTATGAGGTGAGTTGCTATACCGATCCGCTTGGCATTGAGCATTTAACAGGTAGCTTAGCCGAGGCTATCCGTTACTTTGGCACTCGCAAGGATGGGTACCTACGATGGGTATCAAAATTTGACAACGTAGAGAGCCTATTAGATTTGCCCCATGGTGGGCATACGCGCTGTCGCTCTAGCGTTAATGCGGCATCAATCAGCGATCGCTTAGAAGGCGGCACGGCATCTGTCGCGGCTCGGCTCCATGGCTTACGCCGCTTAGGGTTAGAAGGAGGCTACCCAATCGGGGTTGTAATTGCGCCGATTATGCCGATTCCGGATTGGCAAGAGCAGTACACCCAGTTGCTCGATGATATGTCTGAAACGTTGGATTTTGATTGCGATCTCACGGTAGAACTGATCACCCATCGCTTTACGCCAGGGTCAAAAGATGTGTTGCTGAGTTGGTATCCAAATACGAAGTTAGATTTGGATGAGTCGTCGCGGGTGGTGAAACGCAACAAATTTGGCGGTCTGAAGTATGTGTACGACGCCAAGACGATGCGCGAGTTGCGCCAGTTTTTTGAGCGCGAGATTGCTCGCCGATTTCCCCGCGCCAAAATCTTGTACTGGACGTAACAACAGGATTTGCTAGTACCGTCATTTCTTCAAGCTATACCCAATTGATGTTTCACTGCCACAGATCCTCGACCCCCCTGCCTACGGCATTCCCCCTGGGTGAGAAGGGACTTTCCGGCTCCCCTCTTCACTAAGGAGGGTCGCACATCTGTAGCATTTACAGATTAATTTGGTACGACAGGTTGGTTTCGGGGTGGTTTTGGACGTGGCGTTGAACCAACCTGCTTGCTGCTTGAGCGCGACGCGGCTTGAAACCTTTGGCTGGTGTTAAAACCTGGGGCGCGATCGCACATCAATTCACCCGATGCAAAAACCCATGGCGCGATCGCGCTGGCAACTTAAAACGGCATATTTCCAAAGTAAATTTTATAACTATAATATTACGTGTAAATTCTGAGGAAGAAAAACCCTTGAGAAAAATTTTGCGATTTAATCAATCTTTTTGCAGAACAACACCCTTATTTTTCGTAACAGATAGTAGGGGAATCGATTGTCTGCTGAGCGACACAGCTAAAATCGTGTCTTAAGCTGATGGACGAGCTAACCCTCTACCTGCAATCCCTCATCCAAGAGGCGTGCAGCCACTTACCAGCCACCCCCCAGCGTCGTAAAGCCATCAACCTGCTGCTTCGCGTTCTTCTAAAATCGGGACGCCTTGAGACGAAGAGAGATGATCTTTACGAAGACGCGCTCTACAAAACCATGTTCAATTTAACCGAAACCCTTTGCGACAAATATGATCCAAGTCGAGGTTCATTCTTGGCTTGGTTTAACACTTGTCTTCGCAATCAGCACAGAGATGAGCTTCGGGCGGCTCAACGCCATCGCGATCGCAAACAGTCTGCTTGGCAAGGTCATGAGGTTGAACTCGATCCTTTAGATCAAGTTGCTTCTCCGATCGATGCAAACTTATTGCTTGACACTTGGAAATCATTCGTCCAATGGATCAAAGACGATCCTGATCATCGTCTCAAGGCTTGCCACATTGAAAATAATCCAGAAGCCAACTGTCAATCGCTGGCTTACTTGAGGCTTGTCGTGGGCAAAGAATGGCAGGAAATTGCTGCGGAAGTTGGCTCAACACGCGGTGCAATTTCGTCTCATTGGTCAAGAAAATGCCAACCCTTGCTCCAAGAATGGTTGACCCAAAATCAAAGGCTGTTTGGAGAAGAGAGCTATGACCGATAAGCCAAACGTCTTATGGGAACTGGCAATTCCATTTCCCATTACTGCATCGTTTCGCCACCAAGCTAGAGCCTATGCGTCGCAGTACTTTGTTCCAGAGGTTCAAACCAGAATCTATTTCAATACCTTAGCTGTACTTGTTGCCGATGCCTATTTTCGGCTGCTCGGTTTCAAAACCAATTTAACGAAACCAGAGAGATGGAACGCTCTCCACCGTCTTTGGAGCGAAGCGAACGAGTTAGAATTGCCTGGGCTGGGCAGTTTGGAATGTTGGGTGATTGCACCAGGGCAGCAGAGTGTGACTTTACCAACGGAACATTGGAGCGATCGCATCGGCTATTTATTTGTAGCGATCGCCAGTTCTGAAACCTCAGCGACGCTGGTTGGCTTTCTGCCTGCTATTGATGCCGAAACTGCGGAGACAGAAGCCGCGATCGCAGATCTACAGTCTATAGATGATTTAATCGATGAGTTGGCACAACAAGAAGCCTCTTCCCTAGCTAAAACAGCCCAGACAAACGACCTCACGCGAGAATTTTCAGAAAAACAAATTACTTACCTAAGAAACTGGCTAAACAACGTCTATGCCACAGACTGGCAACTCTCAATGCGCGATCTCAGCACTTCTACTTGCAAGAAAAAGATCCAATTGGCAGGGCAAGTATTTGAAATGCAACTTTCTGTTTCCCAAACTGTTTCCCCGAACCAGGATGAATTGATGTTAGTTAGAGTAGTTGTCCAGGGCGAGAATGCTTCTTTGCCTAAAGGAATGCAGGTCAGTGTACCAGACGAATCTAACATTTATACTGAAACAGCAAATGAGGCGGCTGACCTAATTTCCATTCCACTAGAATTGGCTTTAGGTGAAGAGTTTTGGGTAGAGTTGCGGTTGGGAGAAAGCGTTAGTAGAGAATATTTTATCGCCTGAAAAGGAGCAGCAATGGCATTTAGAATCTCCTTTAAAATTGGTGGACGAGTTCAACTCAACCATGCTGACGTTTTGCCTGTTACCCTTGCCATTTACGATCGAGACAAGCAAATCGAAGAACTTGTTTCGTTCCTCTCGCCCTTGCCAAAACCCCTGGCAGATCAGTTCAAGCAATGGCAATATTACATTGGTCTTCAAGGAAATCGCAAGGTTTCTAAAAATCGCGATACCCTGATTTCAGGAGTTGTCAATCTCACAGAACTTGCTAACTCCTTGAAAGCCGAATTGAACAAATGGTTGGGCAAAAATGGCTGGATTGATGAGAATGGACAAGCTGATCCGCGAGTTAGTCTAGTGTTGGAGAGCTTTAGAGAGAACATTACCGAGCAAGATGAAGTCCAGATCATTGTGCAAACAGAAGACCGCCAACTGCGAGGGCTTCCTTGGCAAGAGTGGGACACCTTGGCTGGGTACACTACAAGAGGTGTAGAAGTTGCTATTAGTGCCACAAACTTTAAGCGGCTGACGCAAAAGCAGACCCCACAATTGAGAGCGACTGCCCGGATCTTGGTCGTATTGGGGGACGAAAGGCTTGGCTTTGCACAAGAAGAGGATTTTATCACAAGTCTGAGGCGGTATGGCGGAGAACCCCACATCCTCAGACAACCCACGCGCCAAGAGTTAGAACAAACGTTGAAAGACCGTCAAGGCTGGCACATTTTCTTTTTTGCAGGACATAGTGACAGCGATCGCGACGGGCGGATTGGGCGCATTCAAATTAACCCCGCCGATGGCGCGCAAGGAATTATCAATATCACAGAACTGAAAGATTTGCTTGCAGGTGCAATTCAGAAAAAACTGCAACTGGCAATCTTCAATTCTTGTGATGGCTTGGGGCTGGCAAACCAACTAACTGAGCTATCTCTGCCCTACTGCATTGTGATGCGGGAAATGGTTGAGTCTACTGTTGCTAGAGAGTTGCTAAGGCATTTTCTCGCGGCTTTTGTTAAAGATTGCTCTTTATTTGCTTCGATGAACGTTGCACGACAGCAGCTACAACAGAACTTTGAACCGGGTAAAAGTTGGCTACCTGTAATTGTTGCTAATCCTCTGGCTCAAGAACTGACGTGGAATCGTTTGTTTTCAGAACGAAGGCTATCTTGGCAGGGGGAGATGGGGCTGGGCATTGGTGCGATCGCGCTGCTAGTGTGTCTACCAATCGGGATATTTAGCGAGTTTGGGGGTTGGGAAACCTTGACGCTTTACGCCCAACTCTATCCTCACCTCGTCGTTTATCCTTCTTTAGTGCTGTGGATGCCGATGTTTGCTGCTTACAAGGCACATTGCATGATTCGCGTTAAAACACGCCCGTTCATCGCCTTGACACTGATAACAAGTTTTCTCACGTTGGGGGCATTGTTGTTTGAACTAAGCGGCGATCGCATGATGTTGATGGAGTTCAAGCCTGATGCGACCACTACAATTGATGCACAGCAACTCCCACAACTCTACTCTAAGTGGAAAACGGCTAAGGCTGATATCGCTGGCATTCCTCAAGAGATTTTTAACGCTCGTGAGGCGTTCGATGTGGAAGGGAATTTGACGCTAAAAAAATCAGAGCTAGAAGCAGTTGCAAAACATATCTATACAGGCAATGATATTGCGGGATCTCAAGGGCTTTTGCGGATTGCTACTGCCTATGACGTTTGGCGACAACATACCGGAGCTTTTTCGCTCAGTCGGTGGTGCTACGCCCTCAGCTTTACAATCATTATTGGTTGCGGTGTTCAGCTTATGGCGCTGGTTTCGACGATCTTGTTTGTTCCAGATTCCATCTTCAACAAGAATAGATATTTGACCTATCTCATCTTATGTGAGTTGGGTATTTTGTTGTGGGTTCCGTTTCAAGGCTACAGCATAGAGCATACCAAAACCTTGCTATTTTCATCCGAGTTTAAAGGGACTCTAGCCGGACTCAATGTTCTGCTTTACGCCATTATTTCTATTCTATCTGTAGCAACTGTTAGCAGCATATACAGAAGCGCCAGCAAAAAATATCAGCCTATTTTGCTGTCCTTTTTCTTGGGGAGTTTAGGTCTAACGCTTTTGAGCAGTTGGTTTGGCACCTCTTTTATCGATCGTCTGTTTGGGATGAAGAGTATCGATCCACTTACTCCTTGGTTTGCAAGCAGCATTTTCTTTGCTTGTGTATTTTTGCTGCTCGTTCGTTTGATCGATCTTCACGTTGGAGAGGAGTGACGATGGAAGACGTGTCTAAAGAACGGCAGAAAGTCATGCTAATTGTAGGTTTTGGCTACATTTTGCCTGTTTTGCTGGTGTGGTTGGGGTTCGTTCCTTTCTCCTGGCGATTTTACATTCTTATCCTCGCTGCGATCGCAATTGTGGTGTTCGCTAGACTGTATCAATTTTCTCTTATAGAATTAGGACTGACTCAGCAACACTTAGGAAGTGCTCTCAAAGCGATCGCTCTACCGACCTTGGCTTTTGCCTTGATCATGTTTTTCTACTATGCTATCCAAGGGTCGCGTCTTGACAACTCTGCATACAAATGGGCGTTCTACCTTTTCTTTATAGGTGTGTCTTCTCCGATACAGGAGTTTTTGTATCGCGGTTTTTTATTTAGCATCTTTTCAAGAGCAAAGTTGGCGGTTGGGTTACAGATTTTGCTGTCTGCGTTGCTCTACAGTTTTGTGCATCTCATCTATCAAGACTTACCCACGGTGCTGCTCACATTGATTATTGGTCTGCTTTGGGGCTGCCATTACGCAAAGTATCGCAACTTATATAGCCTTATCGTCAGCCACTCGCTGCTAGGTGCGATCGCAATTCTCGTTGGATTGGTATAGTCTCAAAAAAAATTCTCACTGCTTGCAGCACCGGGTAGCTCTACTGCGTATATATCTTGTGGGGCACAGGAAACTGCCCAGATCGAGAATAGATCTGGCTGCTGTTAGATCCCATGCTTCAATGCCAAATTCAGAGTTAGAGGAGCTAAATCATGAAGCCAATGATGACCGTTGCTGGAGGAGTATTCTTTGCGGTTGCAATTATGTTTCTAATTCTTGGAGGTACATCTTTTGTTGGGATGATGAACTTTCAAAAAGAGTTGGAAAGTCGAGGACAATTTGATAAAGAACTTAGAAAATGGACTGGTTTAGATGGGTTAGACAAGCAAGAACTGGAAAGGAAACAGTCGGAAACGACTGGCTCTCTTGTGATTGCTGCAATATCAGGTTCTATTGGTGTTGGGCTTGCGATCGCAGGAAAAAATAAGTCCACACAAAATTGATGAGAATGGACAACCCGATCGGTATATTGCTTTAGTTATTGTGAGGAGAACGTATGTTGAAAAAAGCAGTTGTGATTGGAGTTTGCTTTGTAGCGATCGCGGGTTGTACTCAGGCGGTTTCGCCAAGAGCAACACAATCTACACCCGAAAGGTCAACAGAAAACAGGCAACAAGAAAGCGACTCGACCGAACAAAGACAAACAAGATTAGCTGAAGACGAGCGCGAAACTAGAAAGCAAGCTGCTCTATCAAGTATCAAACAACTTGAGCAACAAAAAGATTTGCTATCTCAAAGAATGCTCGGACGACAACAAAAGCTCTCAAACCTAGAACTCCGAGCCAATCAGCTAGAGACAGAGCTAAGCACCTACAACAGAAGAGTCCAGGCGTTTATCCTGGCTCACAAAAACTCAGTAGGCTGTATGGGAGCGCTCGGAGTAAGCCTAGACGAAACCAATCACTATTCAAAAGACGTGAAAGACTTAGCGGGCGCAGCCACCCTTGTTTGTGGTGCAGCGGTGATCGCAAATGATGGGTTTAGAAATGAAGTGATTCGGGTTGCTGACCAATTGAGCCAAGCGAGCAACCATGTTAAAAACCTCACCAGTCAGCTTCAAGGAGTGCGATCGCAGATCAATACAGAAAATGCATCCTTAGAACAGGAACAAACTGAAGCTAGCAACTTGGCATCAGGTATCCAAAACTATCACTCTCAGTTAGAGAGAGAACAAGTTTCAACAAAAAATTAGCCTTTTGCAGCACAGAGCCACGCTAGTCCGTATATAAATTGCGAGGGATACAAAACTGCAAAGGTCGGTCAGAACGCCTGCTGCTGCACGATTCCATCCTTCAATTTCATCTACAATCCATTGTCCCGGTTACCCAATATCACCATCATGAGAAATGCTTTCATCCAAATTTTGGTCGGTCTGTCAGCATCTTGCTTATCCTTGGCAACTACAACTGGGGTAGCCCAAGCTCAACCCGTTAATAGCCGCTTTACAGGATATACGGGCAGCATAGCTAACGTTCCAGTTGTTTTTGAAAAAGGGGGAAAGCTGGAATTTGCGGCAACATCCACCAACGGGGACGTGGATATTTTCGTCTACAACTCCGCTGGTCGGCTCGTTGGCTCTGGCAAAAGAGTCGGCAATGAACTCATCGGTGGCAACCTCCCTGCTGGGAGGTACAGCGTTCGCTTGAGAATGGCTAAATGCCCAAGTGTTGTAAAACCCTGTGATGCAAACTTAGCTATTAGTCGCGATGGCAAGCCGATTCGTTTTGAACGAAACCCAGGCACTACGTCCAGTTCGGGATTAGATCCATTCTGTGTCAAGTATGGAACAGCACGGGGTTTCAATCAAGCAACAGCAGAAGGGCTTTGTAGAAGAATTGATAAACTTCGGAAATAGAGGCAGCCCATTGAACAGCAACCCAAACCAGCAACTTGACCGAAAGGGCTTTGGTAAAACTGCCTGGTTAGCTCCAATCTGCTGGGGCGCGCCCGAAGGTTTTGGTTAGGCTTTGCAAGCGATCGCGGATGCCATTGTGCAACATCTCTGGTCGATAGCGCCACGCCCAGTTGTGGTCTGCCTGACTCGGCACATTCATCCGCGCCTCCGTTCCCAACCCCATCAAATCCTGAAGCGGTAAAATGCAAAGCGCCGCCACCGACCCCAACGCCAGTCGGATCATGTCCCAATGAATGCCTTCAGGACTAACACAGCCCAAGTAATGGAGTAGATTTTCCTTCTCATGCTCTGAGAGCGACTCATACCAACCGATTGTTGTATCGTTGTCGTGGGTTCCGGTATAGACCACAAAATTAGTGGAATAATTAAACGGCAGGTAAGGATTACCCGGATCAGAGCCAAACGCAAACTGCAAGATCTTCATCCCCGGAAACCCAAACGTATCTCGCAGTTCTTCCACTTCTGGCGTAATGGTGCCTAAATCTT
Source organism: Myxacorys almedinensis A (assembly GCF_010091945.1). Lineage (GTDB taxonomy): Bacteria > Cyanobacteriota > Cyanobacteriia > Leptolyngbyales > Leptolyngbyaceae > Myxacorys > Myxacorys almedinensis. The sequence goes on along the minus strand of NZ_WVIE01000019.1, from coordinate 72,719 downwards.
CAGCCAAAATCGGCAAGTTGCCAAGGTCTTGTCTCAGAGTCTCAAAAAACTCTGTTCCGGGAGCTTCGATCCATTCGCCGTTGATCGCAGTCTCTTCGCCATGCGGCACTGCCCAATATGCCTCAAAGCCGCGAAAATGATCGATGCGAATATAGTTCACCAGATCAAGCATCGCTTCAAAGCGCTGAATCCACCATTTGAAATTTGATTTTTGTAGATAGTCCCAGTCGTAAACCGGATTGCCCCACAGTTGCCCAGTTTCACTGAAATAGTCGGGGGGAACACCTGCCATTAGCTCCGGTTCGCCCGTTTCACGATCGAGCTTAAAGTTCTCAGGATTTGCCCACACATCTGCACTGTCGTGAGCCACATAGATCGGAATGTCTCCGATGATCGAAATGCCGCGATCGTTGGTATGCCGCTTAATATCCGCCCATTGCCAGAAAAATTCAAACTGAAGATATTTTTGGTAGAGAATCTCGTCGCTCAAGCGATCGCGGCACTGGGCGATCGCACCTGGTTCTCGTATTGCCAGTTCTGGGTTCCAGCGATACCAACTTGCGCCTTTTTGCTCATCTTTGATTGCCATAAACAGCGCATAATCATCCAACCAAAAGGCTTTCGACTCGCAGAACTGATCAAACGCCTTTTTCTCGTCGTCGGAGGCTTGATGTTTAAACGCTTCGTAAGCTTTCCTCAACAACGGCAATTTGAAGGCGTAGGCGCGATCGTAGTCTGCGCGATCGCTGGGAAAATCTGGCACGTTGGCAAAATCTTCATCTTGAAGCAATCCTCGCTCTTGAAGCCGCTCTAAACTAATCAGCAAGGGGTGCCCTGCCATTGACGAATAGCAGGCATAGGGCGAATTTCCGTAGCCCGTGGGTCCTAGGGGCAACACCTGCCACCACTGCTGCCCACTCTGCACCAAGAAATCGATAAAGCGATGGGCTTCAGCCCCCAAATCGCCTACTCCAAAGCGACCCGGAAGCGAGGTTGGGTGCAGCAGAACGCCGCTAGAACGAGGAAAATGCATAAAACCAAGGGGTGAAGATTTCAGAACTTTAGCACGGCAGGTTACGGGGAAAATCGGCTAGAGGAAAGAAGTCAATCCCCCAGGGCGATCGTTCTAAACTGCCCATCTCCTGTACCTGAATCCTCCCGGCTTTCTACATCTCCAAAGTCAGCCCTATTTCAGCCCCATGAAGGAGGTTTAGTGACTGTTTAGCTGTGTGACAAGGTGAACAAGCTCCGGCAAAATCAGTTTCTCCAGAGCGAGCCTTACCGCATTTGAGGAACCGGGAACCGAGAAAACAAGCTTACCCGCATAAACCCCCGCGATCGCACGAGATGCCATTGCCCGTGAGCCAATTTCTTCGTAACTCAGCAGGCGAAAGAGTTCGCCAAACCCAGGCAGAGATTTTTCAAGCAGCCCTGCGATCGCGTCGTGGGTTGTATCTCTGGGCGCGATGCCGGTTCCCCCATTAAAAATCAGCGCCTCTATATCCGCGCGATCGCTCAATTCGCAGAGCCGCGATCGCAACTGCTCCGGTTCATCTTTAATGATCAGATAGTCACCGACCGAGTGACCCGCTTGGGCTAAACCCTGCCGAATGAGTTGACCACTGCGATCGGTGTCGGGTGTGCGGGTGTCGCTCACGGTAATCACAGCACAACAGACCGACCGACCGGAACCATCAGGATGGGGGTGTGCCATGCCTTTAGCTGGATTTAGAGAAGCCTAGTTCGTTCTGCTCGGCATAGCGTTCCATAAATCTCATGAATCGATCCCACTCTTCAACCGATTTCATGAGATGGAGCACTTCGAGCGCGGTGGGTTGCCCATTGACAAATTTGGCTTTCACTTCGCGAGTGACAATTTCGCCTTCTTCATCAATCATGTACATGCCTGTAATGCTGTCCGTGTTGGTCATTTCCAAGGCTTTGGGCTTATCAAAATAGAACGTCGCGATTCCGTTGCTGCCATCTTTAGCGCGGGTCAGACGAACATCAGGAACCACGTCTTCGTCAATGCCTTGAGCAAATTGGATTGTAGCCATAGTGATGCGATCGCAGTAAATTTCTAATTTTTCTATTCTCTCATCTCAGGGAACGTTACAAAACGTCATAGCTAAGGTTGGCAGTGACTAAAATACCCAAAAAGCCTTCTAGAAAGCGTTTCAGGCGTTTTATTTTTGTTTGAACTCGTAACCCAAACTGGGATCACAATTGGAATCTACTAGTCTTTTCATCCGGTACATCTGTTACCTAAGCCACACACCTCCCTCTCTCCCTCTCTCCCTCTCCCTCTGGTTTGGGAGTAATATGAATGATGCTGCTCTCAACTACGCCCATATGTCCTCTGTGAACCAGGTTTATCCCGTTATCTGGCAAAGCGATGCTTCTGGAAACGCGCCCGATCGCGTGCTGTTGATCGATCAAACGCGCCTGCCAAACGAATATGCGTTTGTCGAAATTAGTCGATGTGATGACATGGCGCGGGCGATTAAAACCATGATTGTTCGAGGTGCGCCTGCGATCGGGGTAGCCGCCGCCTATGGGATGTATTTGGGGGCACGAGAACTTGATGAGACAGAGCGCGATCGCTTTCTGGCTGGGCTAGAAGGGGTTGCCGAAACCCTGCGGCAGACTCGCCCGACAGCAGTCAATTTATTCTGGGCGACTGAGCGAATGCTGAAGGTCGCTCGACAAACCCTCGGTTCCGTCGATTATCTCAAACAAGCCCTCCTCGAAACCGCCAAGCAAATCAACGCCGATGATATTCAAACCTGCCAAGCGATCGGGGGACACGGCTTGTCTGTGTTGCCAACGTCTCCTGAAAAGCTGCGCCTTCTCACCCACTGCAACGCTGGAGCGTTAGCCACCGCAGGCTACGGAACTGCCCTTGGGGTCGTGCGTTCTGCGTGGCAAGCCGAGCGCTTAGAGCGCCTCTATGCCGATGAAACTCGTCCTCGATTGCAAGGCGCAAAGCTCACTGCTTGGGAATGTGTGCAAGAAGGGATTCCAGTAACTGTGATTACCGACAGCATGGCGGCTCACTGTATGAAGCAGGGCATGATTGACGCTGTTGTGGTAGGAGCCGATCGCATCGCCGCCAATGGAGACGCCGCCAACAAAATTGGCACCTACAGCGTCGCGCTGATTGCCAAAGCACACAACGTTCCATTTTTCGTGGCGGCTCCGCTCTCAACCATCGATTTCAGCATTGCAGACGGTAGCCAAATCCCCATCGAAGAGCGCGATCCAGAAGAGGTGTGCCAGGTCGGGGATACGATTCTCTGCCCCCCCGGAGTGGACTATTACAATCCGGCGTTTGATGTCACGCCTGCAAGTTTGATCACGGCGATCGTGACTGAATTTGGAGCGTTTGTCCCCAGCCAAATCCAGACGGAACTACAATCGAGAAAAATCGTTTAAGACCCTTGTTGCAGCCCTGAGGAGCCTGTTTCCAGCAGATGGCATATTTACCGAAAATAGCCCATGCGTCGCCAATATTGCTCGACTCGTGCCTCCCACTGCTGCCAATACTGCGCGATCGCAGCTTGCTCAAACCAAAAAACCTCCGCCGGTTGATGCGGCAGCGCAACGACTAACAGAGCGTTTTGCAAGTCAAGGTCATACAACCGATTCACCGCACCCCAGTAAGCAACCATTTGTAGGGGATAGTCGTAAAGGCGCTCTAGCGATCGCTTCGGCTTATCGGCTGTCTTCCATTCACAAACGCACGGCACCCCCTCATAACTTGCCACACAATCAACAACGCCACCGTACCTCAGCTTGTCATGCACAACCAATCCTTCAACCAACCTCACCTGCTCAACCGCGCTTAAGACGGGCAACACGCTCTCCCAATACGGAAGAACCGTCTCCGAACAAGCAACCTCTTTGCCTTCTAAATAGCGTTGAATCTGGCGGTGCGTGCCTGTCCCGCGTCGGCTAGCTGTTTGAGTAATCTGAGCCGCCTGACTCGCCCCCACCTGCTGCTTCCAGTTCATCAACCGATCCCAGTCTTCGGGAGGTTTCGTTGCATTGAGAATGGTCGTTACGCTAGGCACTCGCATTCCCTCAGCACTGACGTAATACTGCTTGCCTGCCTCTTTTATTGGTTTCGCTTGGTAGCGGGGCAGAAACCCCTCGGTGCTAGGTGACGTCAATCTCTTAAGATCCTCTTTAATCTTTTCAAGGTGATGATGTGGCATTTCACGACTGATTTAGGAGTGCTACATCATAGTCGCGATCGTCGGCGAGCCGCGTTCAATCTCATCTTTTTCTCTACCCTACTGTGCTTCTTGTCCAGTTCTTGTCCAGTGTGGCATCGGCTTCTTCTACATTATGCTTCCTGACAAAACATTGTCTAACTGTCTCTTTTCGATGAGCCATTCTCTCTCTGAGGGTTCTCACCCCTCATCCCAATCTATTACTAACCAGTTTAGAAAGTGTCCTAGATTTAGCAACTTCTTTGGGAACTATTGCGTCAGTTGTGTATATAGGAAAGTAGACCAAAGGTTAGCCAAAACTTCTGAAAATACCCCCATCTTTCAGGAATAAACTTAATTTCCTTCTGTAGTAAGATGCAGGAACTTGAGTTGATAAATCAAGGTCTACTTAATTAACACAAAAAGTTACTGGTTTAGTTGGGAACGTCTCATATGCATAGCAATTTCAAGTCTGGAACGGCTCTACTTCTCGCTCTCGGAATCACAGCAGGCGCAACGGCTCCGATCGTTATGACTGCACCTGCCTTCGCTCAGGCGACTTTCCCAGACGTTGCGTCCAATTATTGGGCGGCTCAATTCATTCAAGAACTCGCTTCACGAAACATCATTGAAGGATTTCCTGACGGATCATTTCGCCCAAACGAAGCCGTCACTCGCGCTCAATTTGCAGCGTTGATTCGCAAAGCTTTTCCGAATGCTCAAAATGTTAGAACTCCGATCAATTTCTCAGATGTTCCAACCAATTTTTGGGCATCTCAAGCCATTCAAGATGCGTATACAAGTGGCTTTTTAGCAGGATATCCCGGTGGCACATTCCGCCCCAATGAAAACATTCCTCGTGCTCAAGTTTTGGTGTCGTTGGCAAACGGCTTGAACTATACCAGCGCTGGCTCAGCAGATGCGGTTTTGCAAGCCTATACGGATGCCGCTAGCATTCCGGGCTTTGCTCGTAACAGCATTGCCGCTGCGACAGAACGTCGGATCGTAGTGAACTATCCGGACGTGCGATTCTTAAGCCCTAATCAGACGGCTACTCGCGCTGATGTTGCGGCATTCATCTATCAAGCGTTGGTCAGCAGTGGGCAGGTTGCCGCGATTCAGTCGCCTTACATTGTGGGTCAGGTTGCGCCTCCTCAAGCTGTGACGATTCCGGCAGGAACCGCAATTCCTTTAAGATATGAGAATGCAGAGAGAATCTTGTTGGCTAAAAACGAGCCTCAGCCGACTCCGATTACCTTGACGGTTGCTCAAAACATCGTCACGGCAGATGGCACTGTTTTAATTCCTGCTGGAAGCCAAGTTGCAGGTCAGCTTGTGGTATCTCAAGATGCGGCTCAATTTGTCGCTTCAGAATTGGTCTTGGCGAATGGTCAGAGATTGCCTATCAGCGCTACTTCTGATGCCATCACTGAAACGGAGTCGATTCGTCGTGGGTCAAACACCGGAAGCTTGCTAAAAAATGCAGCACTAGGTTCGGCAGCAGCGGCAGGAATTGCGGCGGTTACGGGCGATCGCAACATCAGAGCCGGAGAAGTGCTGATTGGTACTGGGGTTGGCGCATTGGCTGGATTGATTTTTGGTGGCGATCGCGTCGATTTGATTTCCATCCGTCCTAACAGCGATCTCAATCTGCGTCTAACGACAGACTTCCAACTGCCTCGCCAGTAAGCAACGGCTAAGCTTAGAAGATCCAAGGGATCTTCTAAGTGCTCTTCATCACAGGTAACCCAACCACGAAGGTTGTTCCCTGTTCAGACGGTGGCTGATCAGTATCTTGGCTGATCCAGCCACCGTTTTTTAGGGGACTAAATACCTCGATTTTGCCCTGCATTTGTTCCATCAGGCGACGAGCGATCGCAAGCCCTAGCCCAGTTCCCGGAATCGTACCCTGAGCTTGTACCCCCCGATAGTGTCGCTCAAACATATGCGGCAAATCGGTTTGAGGAATGCCGTATCCCGTATCGCTAATCCAAACGTTAACCCAACCCAACGTCTGCTCAACCTTTACATGCACCTGCCCACCAGACGGCGTATACTTCAACGCATTGTCGATCAGGTTGCTCAACACTTCTCGTAGCGCTCCATTGTTACCTAAAACCGGAGCGACAAAATCAGGAATTTCCGTTCGGATTGCCACATCTTTGTCTTGGGCGATCGCAGTTGCAGACTCTAGTAACGGCTGCAAAATTTCCACCACCCCACACGACTCTAGCTCCAAATTTGAGCCAGTCAGCACCCCCGCAGGCAACAGAGGAATCGGCTGCTCAGACGGCTCTGAGCTAGATTCGTAATCGCTTAGCACATCGGCACTGCTAATATCGATCGCCCCATCCACCTGTTGCAGCAGTTCTTGCAAGCGATTGCTCTCCCGCACAATGCTGTTTGCAATCTGTTGGTTTCCATCGTCTGGCTGCAACCGCTTTGCCAGCAGCTTACCAAATGTTCGCAGTGCCGTGAGCGGACTCCGTAACTGATGCACCAAATTATCTAGCACGTCGTGTTGCTGGGTCTGCACCAAGCGTTGCTGACGGTGGGTGTTTTCAAGCCATTGCGCTTTTTGATCCATCACACATGCCAGCGATAACGTGTCGGCAACGCGCTGAATTTGCCCCCGCTCCCACGTTGTCCACGGGCGATCGTCTCGTTCTGTCACGAGCAGTCCCAACACCATTTCTTCATGCACCAAAGGCAGAATGATCTGCTGCTGCTGTGCTAAGGCGTTTGATCGAGACGGCGAGCCAAACGTTGTGTCTTTAAACTCAAACTCAGACGGTAAGTCTGCCACTTGCGATCGCGCTGACGACGGGGCAAGGCGATTGACCTGCTCGATCGCGATTGAAATATCCGGGTAGGCTGCGATCGGCACTAATCGAGTTTGGGCAGATTCGACCCATTCCTCGGTTAGGTAAACAATGCTCAGTGATGCTCCTAACGCCTGAGTCAGTAGCGCCACCTGGGCGCGGCAAAGCGCAATAAATTCGGAACTTGTGGGCATCAACATGGGCGCGATCTGTCGGAGCTTGCAGAGCAATTGCTTCAGCCGTAGAAAAGAGTAGCGTTCGGCATCTGATTCTATTTTTTAGGATAAAATTCGACCTCTATCCAGTTCCCAATCTGGTTGAGGAAACCGAGTGAAGTCCTTGATATTTAAGGGTAGCAAGTGATAGGGTTATTGAACGAGATTAAAAGATTCAACTTCTTTTACACGCAGCTTAACACTTTGTATAGATGCATTAAGAGCGGTTGATATTTAGGGCTAGAGTCGATATACTTGCGACGGATTTTGTAACGATCAATACAACATTTGCAGTCAACAAAAGGAGGTAAGGGGTTTGGCAAGGAGACGTAAGCGCAAGAGTCGGCGACGTCAAGAAGGACGGAGAATCCTCGAGAACGTTCCTCAGTTTAGCATCGAGTGTGGCGAAGATAAACCTGTAACAGCGGCTCGCAAGTTCATTCATGCTGAAGGAATTTTGCCACCCGCTTTGTTACTCGTGAAGCGCAACGAGCATACAACCGACCGATATTTTTGGGCTGAGAAGGGGCTGTTTGGCGCTCAATATGTCGAAGAAAACCATTTCTTGTTCCCCAGCTTGAAATCTCCTGATGATGACGACATGGAGCCGGTGACGGTTGCAAGTCGGAGTCGTTAATCAATCACTTGAGCGATCTGTTAGAGCTTGACGAAGCCAGTTGCTAATTGTCATCGTGCTGGTTGTCTTTGTGTGCAAGACACTGCGTGCGAGACAGTAGCTGTCGTTTTTGCACCCCGGTAAGGCTGTGACGTTTGCAACTCAACCTAGTAGTGGATCGTTGATTATTCGATAATGCAAAGACCTCATCTGATTATTCATCGGGTGAGGTCTTTGTTTAGCAGTCAATCGTACATTTTCACAAAGTTTTTGGGTTCAGGCTTGCTGCTTTTGTGTTCTGCATTACGTTTGCCCTCGCTCTTGCTGTCGAGCAAGGTAAGAGTTGGTGAGCCGCAGACCGAGAGGTTTTACGGGTATTAGCTTTCTGTTCCTAACTCAAGATTAATGACGTCCTAACTCAAGATTAATGACGAATTCCTGTCGTTAGATACACTAAAACAGTCCGTTATATATTCGCCACGAAATTAGGCAGTTTCAGGAATGCTCATCACCGACTTATCTATTATTCTGCTTCTCACCCTTGTTAATGCCTTATTTGTCATGTCTGAGTTAGCAGTGGTGTCTGCGCGCAAAGTCCGCTTGCAACAGCTTGCCAATCAAGGGGATAAAAAAGCAGAAGCAGCCCTAAAGTTAGCCGAAGAACCGAATAATTTCTTAGCGACTGTACAGATCGGCATTACCCTGATTGGGATTGCATCGGGTGCTTTTGGTGAGCAGGCGCTTTCGACTCGGCTACAGCCCTTCTTTGCAGGCATCCCGACGCTTAGACCGTATAGTCAAGCGATCGCATTTGGAATTGCAGTGTTAAGCATCACCTACTTGACCTTGATTGTGGGTGAACTGGTACCAAAACGGATTGCCCTCAATGCCCCAGAGCGGATTGCGTCATGGGCAGCCTTGCCTATGGCCCTCATGGCAAAAGCCGCCGCACCGCTCGTTTATCTGCTCAGTTCCTCCACAAATCTAGCGGTCAGACTATTAGGGCTTCGCCCCTCTGATGACCCCCAAGTGACCGAGGAAGAAATCCGCGTGATGATCGAGCAGGGCACCGAGGCGGGCATGTTTGAGCAAGCAGAAGAAGACATTATGAAGCGGGTGTTCCGGTTGGGCGATCGCCGCATTAGCTCGCTGATGACACCACGCTTGGACATTGTTTGGCTTGATTTAGAAGATTCGTTTGAAGAAAATCGTCGCTGCATGATGGAAAGCTCCCATGCGAAGTTTCCGGTGTGTCATGGCGGGTTAGACAATTTGCTGGGTGTGGTTCATGTGTATGACTTGCTGGTTAAAACCATGTCAGGGCAAGAAATTGATCTCACAACGTCTTTGCAGCAGCCTGTGTTTGTGCCAGAGAGTACCCGTGCGCTCAAGGTTTTAGAACTGTTTAAGCAAACTGGCACTCAAATCGCATTTGTGGTCGATGAGTATGGCGTGATTCAGGGATTGGTAACGCTGACGGACGTATTGCAAGCGATCGTAGGGGATATTCCCTCGGTTGAAGAACTGGCAGAACCTCAAGCCGTGCAGCGCGAAGATGGATCTTGGCTGCTCGATGGCATGCTGCCAATCTACCAATTCAAAGAATTACTCGACATTGAAGAGAAAGAACTGCCCGGAGAACAGCGGGGCAGTTATCAGACCTTGGGCGGCTTTGTGGTGATGCACCTGGGTCGCATTCCAAAAGCCGCTGATTATTTTGAATGGGATTTGCTGCGCTTTGAGGTGATGGATATGGATGGAAACCGCGTTGATAAAGTCTTAGTTGCTCCTGGTAGCGAAGCCGTGCTAGGCAATGGATAAGGCTCCGTGAATGGCTAACCAAATACAAGGCGGCTCGGTGCTCGTGTAGGCAACCCGATGTTTTTGATGGGCTAAAATCAAGCAGTAGTCACCTGCATAGAGTGCGATCGCTTTTCCCGTTTCATCCTCCAACTGCGCCTCTCCTTGCAGCAGCACAACCCATTCATCGTGCGGCTGGTCATACCACTCTCCGGCAGGGGTGGTGTGCCCGATGGAAATAATCCGCTCAACTAAAACATGATTGCCCTTGACTAAAGACTCAACTATTTCCGTGGCAGACCCCTGGGCGGGTAGATCAAAGAGATTGTTCATTGCGAGATGCAGGTTCCTATTCCATGTTGTTCTCAATGATCCAGCGTGACAGTTCCGTCCGATTATTGAGCGAAGTCTTTTTCAGCATATGGCTAATGTGGCTTTCGATCGTGCGTTTACTCGTACTCAAGCGCTGAGAAATATCAATATTTGATAAGCCCTGTGCCACGAGTTGAGCCACTAACAACTCTGTCGGTGTTAGGCGAATTCCCTCTGGTACTCGAATTCGCGATTCGGTGCGCTGCGATCGCGGTTGTTGCATGAGGTAGGACGATCTTAGCGCTGACTCAATTTGCGCGACAAGTTCATCCAAATCAAACGGCTTGACCATGTAGACATTTGCCCCGGCACTCAAGCCTCGGACGCGATCGTAGCTTTGGTCTTTCGCCGACAACAAGATGATAGGAACCCAATTAATATCAGGCACTTGGCGAACGGTTTGGGCAAATATGTAGCCATCCATCTCTGGCATCATAATGTCAGAAATAATCAGGTCAGGTTTGATGCGATCGAGCAGTTGGATAGCGCGCTTACCACTAGTGGCAGATGCGATCCTAAAGCCCTGAACCGACAGAAATTCTGACATCAGTGCAATAAAATTTTCGTCATCATCGACTAATAATATTGAGCCACGCTCACTCTCTATTTTTTCTAGTACCAAGGTCATAGCGATACAGGTTGATCAACTGTAAATTGTCTTACGGAGATTCAATCGTTCTATCGTCGAATGTATGATTGCTCTTGTCATCCGCACAAACGTCTGTCTTTTGAACAAAAAAATAACCGTAGAATTGCCTGACCTGTTTTAAACGTTCACCGTGCTTATACCAGCAAAAGCGGCAGGGCTGACACGCTGATGGGGATAGCCGCATTGGTTTTCCGGTCTACCGTAGTGCTAAATCTCAACTCAGTGCCGTAGAAAACGACGTGTACCGTTGCTAGTTTTTTGCCAAGCGATCGCTCCCCAAAATCACTGACATTTTTTGGCTGATCCCTCTGCGTTTTCTGTGAAGTGGAGAACACCACTCTTACGGATACACCATGCCAGAGCGACAGCAGGGCAGACCAAGCGATACAAAAGGGTATAAAAATTGTCCGGAAAAGCCGAAAACCTTTAGAGAAGTTGAATGGTATCAACGCTTCCCCTCTGCTCTTTTTAAACCCAGCATGATCTCTTCGCGCCACACCAAAATGCTGCTGCTCGGAACTGCAACAGCCCTGACAATATTACAGCTACGATTAGTGTGGAACATAGGACAAGTCAAAGGTTTAGAACCTTACGTCCTCTGTTATACAACGGTTTGGTTTATGATGTGGCGAAAGCGCGATGCGCTCAGACCTGTCACCATTAATTCTCTTCAACTTAAGGGCAAACTTCAGCATAAAATCTTTGCAAATATTATTGGTTTTGCGTTTATCTTTTGGGTTGTTTATAGAAGTAATTTAACTGTTAGCTATGATTCTGCTTTGCGGCTCTTTCCCGTTGTTTCAGGATTGGGGCTAGTGTTAATTGCTTTTGGGTTTTCTCAACTCAAATCCTATTGGCGAGAGCTACTTGTTTTAGGGTTTTTAATGCTTCCCGCGACGACAATTACTGAATTGTTTGATATATCCTACGCAACCGCAACCTTATCAGGAAATCTGCTGTGGTATTCCGGTTTTCCTGTGATTCAAGAAGGAACGAAACTGATGTTACCTACCGGATTCGTTGATGTTTATTCAGGATGTTCTGGTATTCAATCTATCTGGCAATTGCTAACGCTGTCTTTTCTGTTTACCATGCTATTTCCGATGGGATGGGTTCAGGCATCACTGCTTCCAATTGCCGCGATCGCAGTTGCCTTTTTCGTCAATGGTATTCGAGTTGCTCTAATGGCAGTTTTGTTTGCTCAAGCCAACGAAAGCGCGTTTGACTATTGGCATCTCGGCGACGGCTCACAGATCTTTTCAATGGTGGCAGTTTTGCTGTTTAGCGGTGTGTGCTATGGGTTTTTAGAGCAACTTGAACCCCCCGTTGCAGATGCCCAGCCTACCGAGCAAGATTCATAAAAATTCCCCGCCATCGGTTTCGAGGGCAGGGATAGACGCATGATGGGAAGCGAGTAGAAGAGCAAAATCTGAGTATCTATCATATAAACTATCTCTAACCAGGCAGAGCCTTACCGCCGCTTCTTAGACCGTCGCCGTTGAGCCAGTGCCCCTAGCGCGATCGCAGTTGTTGAGCCTAAGATCGTAAATGGCTCAGGAACAGGCTTTCCTGGAGGATCGGGTCTAGTTCCCGGTGGAAGGACGATATCATCACCGACCTTGGTGCTAGGCTTGTTGGAGCCGCCCGGTAAAGCCGCCAACAACCCAAGCGGAATCAACCCCAATAGCCCCCCTAGCCGCCGTCCGCCACCTGCCGGAGGTAGCGCCCCGCCCGATGCGGCTACTGTTTCAGCAGGGGCAGCCGGTTCGCCGCCGCCGACTGGGCATGCCGTATTGCGAAGTTGCACCACAAAATCGTCGTAGTCGCGATCTTGCTGCTCTCTGTCTCGCACCAGTTTGGCACCAGTGTCATCCCATGACAAAACGCTGCCGCCTTGGCATAGAGCAGACATATTGTCGTCGCTAAAGCTAACTTGCCGCTCCTGATCTGGATTGAGCACATCGCTGGAGTACACCTCGCCAACCGGACGCCCGTTATAGGTTGATTCTAAATAAAATGCGTAGTTGGTGTTTGCCTTAAACGTGAATTGTGCCGTGGGCTGAGGAACTGTGTCTCCAGGAGTTCCTCTGAAGTCTTTTAGGGTATCGATGTTGTTGGTCTTGCTCGACGGGCGAAAAATGGTATCCGCCTCGTCAGAAGGTTTGACTTCGACTAAGAGAGGCGTTTTCTCGTTTGTGTCTAGATTCAGTACGCCAAAGGTTGATTGGTAAGCACCGTGGGATACCAAAAAGGTTGATTCGAGAGTGGTGTCTTTGTCAAACCGAATCTGACCGTTGCCAAACGCCATACTAGCGGCTAGAACCGGCGTAGCAAACCCTTGAACGAACCATGCGATCGCAACTCCTAAAGCAAGTTTTGGCACCGGTTGCCGATCGCGCTCAGCATAGGAAATGCAGCCGTCAGGAGAGCTTGGGCGCTTTCCTAAACGCTTTGAAATAGGGGTATTCTTTAGTGTCATCAGGACAGACCTTACAGGAAGAGATCAATAGTGGTAGAGCAGTCCTGAGTAAACTGACTTATGTGTAAAAACTACTACACTTGATTGCACACCGAAATTATACCCAAGGATGATCTTAAAGTCGCTTGTGCTTCATACAAACTAAACGTCTATGGTCAGAGTATTCCGAACCCTTTACGTAGACGCCTCGACTTGATTCAGTAGCACCACGACAGAAATGCACTTAAATCCTTAGATAAAGTTTATATCAAAACACCCTTTTAATTGCGAGGGGTTCCTCACCCGCGTTTACTGCTCAATGACCGATCTAGGCTGTAATCTCAGTATCACGCACTCATGGGTGGCTGCTCTTGCCTTCGGGAGAACACAGGCAGAGAATGATAACGCTTCAATACGTTTACGGAGTGTTTTACCTACAGCAGCAACCCAACTTTAGATAGAATCAGGCATTGCCCCTCATTGAAAATTATAGCATCTGCAAAGTTACGGAGAGCGATCGCCGCGTGAGTCCGTAGATCTCCCCACCTCAGCAGAATCCTAGATTCGGTGTTGGCTCGGTTTGCGAACCTAAATTGCCCCCAGCAGAATGATACATAGTGGAAAACGCTGTTCGACTAGCCGCTGAATGCTGAATGTGTAAACCAAATTCAGAAATTTTACGGTTTTTTTATGTATGTCAAGTTCAGCAGGTAAAAGGCAATTCTTCCTGATCCGAAAGCTTTCGTAGGAAGTTCTATCTAGTTCAGACAACCGAAGATTAAGTTTTCTTAAAGGAGTTAGGCTTTGATGGTCTCGTTTGATCTCAGCCTCTCCACCGTAACCTTTACCGAGATTTGTCAATCAGGGAGGTCGAATTGCAGAGAAGGTGTGACCGAAATCGAAAGCGCTCTAAGCGGCGGGCGATCTATTGCCCCCTCCATGGCAACTACCTTCATAGCGTGAGTCAAAAGTTTTCGCTCTATGCCGATCGCGCTGAGCAATTGCAGCAACGGGGCGTCAGTCGGCGCAATGCTCTGATGGTGGTCTCAACCCGCACGACTGTGATGCTGAGTGGTGAATGGTTAGAGGCTTTTTGGTGCGATGAGTGCCAGCAAACGCAGTGGTATCACATCCACCGGTTGGATAACAATCGCTATCAAGTGGCGCTGGCTCCCGCCGAACTATGGCAACAAGCGATCGGCGTGATCAATGCACAGGGCAACCCCTCAGTGAGTGAATTTACTCAAAAGCAATCTCGAATGGTTGGGTTTAATAGTGCCAAAGAGTTTCGATTTGTAGGTTAAGTGCATCCAGAGGACTGAAACTTTCCAGACAAGGGTAAAAACGACGATGGGAATCGATCTAAATACAGCCAGGTTTTTGATGTCTGCCTATGAGGACGGTGTTCAGTTTGACCAAACGCTGACCCTTGGTAAACTAACATTATTTGTTAATCAGACCGATCTTCCTGCCTTGCAGGCATCCCTCGATCGGGTCACGCCTACTCCTGGCGTTTGCTTGACAGCAATGGGAAGCGCCGAACCCGTTATTCTAGGGTTAGGTGCCCAAAGCGTTGACTCTATGGATAAGTCAGATTTTGAAGGAGCAACGCTGTTACATGACATGAACTTGCCTATCCCCAATAATTATAAAGAACGGTTTAGTGTCGTGTGTGATGGCGGAACGCTAGAACATATTTTCAACTTTCCCGTTGCTATCAAAAATGCGATGGAAATGGTCAAAGTAGGAGGACATTTGATCATTCAAACCCCAACCAATAACTGGTCTGGTCACGGCTTTTATCAGTTTAGTCCCGAACTATATTTCAGAGTGCTCTCTGAACAAAATGGCTTTCGGCTGAAGCGAATGGTGGTGTTTGAGTGGGGTGTTAATAAGTGGTATGAAGTCGCAGATCCAGCGATCGTAAGATCTAGAGTTTATGTTGTAAACTCGTGTCGAGCTTCGCTACTTATCTTAGCCGAAAGACTTGCTGTAGCTGCTATTAATCATACGCCTCCTCAACAGAGTGACTATGCCTTAATTAAATGGACTGAAAACACCCCAACTCTTTCCCCAGTTTCTGTCTCTACTGCGCCTGCATCAAGCATGAGAATGGGGCAGAAAATAGCGACTCCTCTGTTAAACAGAATGAGAATCTTAAAGCATCGTTTCAATCGAAAAGTACCCAACTTTTTTCTCCAAAATAGCAAGTTCTTCACTCCGGTCGATCGATAACTAGTGTTGAGAGCAAGATAAATTGAATAAATAATACTTTTTAATTCTTGAACGCCCACTTGTTGTCGCTTGATTATACAGAGACAGAATTCAATCATTACAAGAACTACTCAGTTACTATCACAATGACGCATTCCCAAAAAACGCAACTCACCATTGAAGCTGGACGTGCAGAGCGCCAGTATTGGCAAGATCTATGGCGTTACCGTGAGCTATTTTACTTCCTAGCTTGGCGTGATATTTTAGTACGCTATAAGCAAACAATAATCGGAATGGCGTGGGCACTAATTCGTCCTCTTGTAACTATGATAGTGCTGACGGTCGTTTTCAGTAGTTTGGCAAAATTGCCCTCAGGAAATTCTCCTTACCCAATTCTAGTTTTCTCTGGAATACTGCCTTGGCAGTTGTTTTCTAACTCGCTTGCTATGTGCAGTGGTAGTTTAGTTGGCAACTCAAATTTGATTTCTAAAGTATACTTTCCTCGATTAATTATACCCATCAGCGCGATCGCTGTTTCCCTTGTAGATTTTATGATCTCTGGCATCATCCTCCTAGGGCTGATGGCTTGGTATAACTATGTACCTACTTGGCGCATTCTTACTTTGCCACTCTTTATCTTGATTGCGCTGGCAACTTCAATGGGAGCAGGACTTTGGTTAGCCTCCTTAAATGTCAAATACCGAGATTTCCAACAACTTGTCCCATTTATTGTGCAATTTGGTTTATATATTTCGCCCGTCGGTTTTAGTAGCAATGTTGTCCCTGAACAGTGGAAGTTGATTTACTCGCTGAATCCTATCGTTGGCGTCATTAATGGATTTCGTTGGGCAATTTTAAGCGAAGAAACACAGCTTTATATTCCTGGATTTTTGCTCTCTCTAGGATTGGTTGCCTTTCTGCTAGCAACAGGCGTTTGGCACTTTCGTAAAGTAGAACGAAAATTTGTTGATTTAATTTAGAGCGGATTCAATTGGTAGGAGTAAGAAGATTTAGAGTAGGAATCAAGTATGTCTGACACCGTAATTCAGGTTAGAAATTTAGGAAAAGAGTACACAATTAAGCATCAAGGAGCAACTCGTTACAACACCTTGCGGGACATTCTCACGGCAGGTACCAAGGCGTTCTTTAACAATTCTACTCGCGAGAAATTTTGGTCGCTACGAGATGTTTCTTTTGACATTCGCCAGGGCGATCGCGTGGGCATTATTGGTCGCAACGGTGCAGGTAAATCGACCCTGCTCAAAATGTTGAGCCGCATCGTTGAACCTACGACTGGCAAGATTCAGATCAAAGGGCGTGTTTCTAGTCTTTTGGAAGTGGGAACTGGTTTTCACCCAGAACTCACGGGACGAGAAAATATTTTCTTGAACGGCGCTATTCTAGGCATGAGCAAGGTAGAAATTAGAAGCAAGTTTGACGAGATTATTGAATTTTCAGAAGTTGAAAAGTTTCTTGATACTCCTGTAAAACGCTATTCGTCTGGAATGTATGTCCGTTTGGCGTTTGCGATCGCGGCTCATTTGGAACCTGAAGTTCTTATTGTTGACGAAGTATTAGCGGTCGGAGATGCTAAGTTTCGAGAGAAATGCCTTGGAAAAATGAAGCGTGTGGGAGAAGAAGGAAGAACTATCCTCTTTGTTAGCCATCAGATGGGAATGCTAGCTCAACTTTGTAATCATGCATTAATGCTTGACCAAGGGAAGCTGGTTCGGCAAGGCGCAACCCAAGATGTAATTGCCCACTATATGGATAGCTTGGGCTATGGCAACGATAGTACTTATTCTGCTTCTATTGAGAAAACAAAAGATAAACCTGTTTATCTCTCGGAAATTCAAACAGTAAACGAGGAAGGTATGCCTACTGCTGATTTTGGGCATACCGATCAGATTACATTGAAGATCAAAGGTGCTTTCAATCGATATGTTGAGAATATTATGCTCTCTGTTTCGGTCAAAGATCGATTAGAACGCAGAGTTTTTACAAATCGAATTCACCTAGATCAATGGGATATCTCTGAGCATACCAGCAGTTTCACGGCTACCATGAAAATCCCAACAGACTTTCTCATGCCAGGCAAATATCTTTTCATGGTTTTACTTAGCGTTCCAAAAGTAGAAATCATTGACTTGGTTGATCATGTTTGTCCGCTTGTAATTACCGATCTTGGTTCCGAAGCTGCAATGTTTGAGGGAAAAGATATAGGCTGCGTTTTTGCAAAGTGTGAGTGGCTAGTTAAGCCTGAAGTGATGAGTTATCGATAGACCGATCTAATTGACTGTAAGCCCCACAGAGTAAGTTTGGTTGCGTTGAAACTTAGCACTATTACGAGGAGCATTCATTGCTAGGAATAATGATAAACGCTGGAAATGATGATAAACAGTATATGGATCTTTACTGAGCAACTTAATCTAGTTATTAGTGAACAATATAGCTTTGATAAAGTTGCTTTGGTAAATAATTGCGATCGCGCTGGAACAAAGTTTTAATGTGGGTAGTTTCTTCATATGAAAAAGTAACTCAAAAAGCTGTGGGGCAGAATAGCTAATGAGATTGGCTAAACGTTAGGAGTGAATAGTTAGCATGAAATGTGTTTCGGAGCTTTATAACCTTCACGTTGATCAAGATATCTATGTGATTGGCACAGGTGCAAGTTTGAGGGTATTTCCAACTGATTTTCTGGAAAATAAAATCACGATCGGCTTAAACATGGCTTGGAAAAGCCTTCCTGTACGGTATGGCATTACCATCCATCCCGATTTGAATGTTCCGGAATTCATGCATAACGAGAAACCCCGTCCAGAAATCACATGGATCACTAAGTACAACAAAACCAAAGGTTTAGTGTCGCCAGAGCAACTGACATATGCTGAAGAGTATTTCTACTTCTTTGAATCCTACGGAGGTGAAAATACTCAAGCGCCTGGTCAGCCTAGTGATACAGGGCGTGTCTTAGATTGGGTGCGTCAGCCAACAGACGATCGTCTCTACATGTGGTCTTCTATTTCGCAGGCTGGCGTCAACTTAGCAGCCAACTTAGGAGCTAAAAATATTATCTTAGTCGGTTGCGATAATTGCGCTCTAGGAGGCAATTTTTATGCTCATAAACAGCACGTCCAGTGGGTAGGAGCCAAACCAAACCATCGCTATCAACAATACTACGATGGGTTAGCAGAAATTCGTCCGGTGCTAAAAGAGCGTGGCATCAATTTAATTAGCCTTAGCCCTTTCTTGAGCTTGGCTCATCTCGAAGAAGATTTTGAGCGGCTTTGCACAGAGTTGGGGCAACCAAAGCTAGTGAAAACAACGGCAGACATCTCAAAAAAAATACCTGCGAAAGAGTACCTGAAGTATTACCTCAATCAATTCAAGAAAGTTGTCAAAAACCGCTTAACTAGCGAAGTGTAAACTGTCGAATGTAGTAAGGTGAGATACTCATGATTACTTTTCTAACCTTTCATGTAGAAAAGGAAAGAGGTGATGCTGTTAACGTTGTTAAGCAGAATGCGGCACCTAAAAATATTTATCATCAATTGATAGATCTAGTATTTCGCTCAGCGTGCCTTTTTCATCCTAAATGTAAAAAAGTGATGCTATCAGACCAAACGACGACCTTTGATTATTTGGATAGAGACATCGAGGTTTATCGAACGAAAACTGATACAGATAGTATCCCTTTGATGCTAAATCGGCTGCTCACTCAAATTAGCTATGTGCGATATAATAACTCGCATTCTAATCTCACTTTCTTAGACTCTGATATTTTGATCAATGCAAATCTAGAAGCAGTCTTTCAGCAAGATTTTGATATTGCGCTGACCTATAGAGAACTTGAAGATATGCCCATTAATTGGGGAGTTATGTTCATTTCTAAAAAAGGTCAACGTAAAGCCATAGGATTTCTAGAAAAAGTCGCGAATATTTATCGAGAAAAATATTTAACGAGCAATATCTTTTGGTGTGATCAATATGCTTTGATCGATGCAATTGGGCGAGAACATTTTTTCAAACGCCAGTCAAATGTTCTCTGTGTAGAAAACACTAAAATTCTTTTAGTTCCTTGTGAAACCTATAATTTTTCTCCTGAACCAACGCTTAACTCGATTGTTCCTGAACTAAAAAATAGGAAAATCATTCATTTTAAGGGACCTCGCAAGCAACTGATGCCAATTTACTGGAACACCTATCTTAAAGCGCGGCAGCATTCAAGCATTGCTCAAAGTCTTCGATTATGGTTCAATCAAACTAAGTTAAAACTGAGGCTTGAACAAGAACGCTTCGTTCCACGAGTCTTGTTTCTTTCCTCGAATCTACGAAGAAATGCTAAAGATATATTGAAACCGAAGTCGAGTGTTTGAAAATGGTTTTATGTTTTTAGCTTTATCTTTTTAGCTGAGCAGTCAGGATTGCATCTGAAGCACGCTAGCCGTTTTAGTTGGTACTGTGACCTATGCATTCACCTGTAATATTACAACCATTCACGAATCGTTCTCTTCTCAACTCGTTTGATACTCAAGCTTTTCTAGATCGTGAACCCTATCCTTGGCACAATCTTGAAGGCTTTCTGACACCCGACGGATTTGAAGCCCTCAATCGAGATTTTCCAGCCTTAGAACTTTTTGAGCAACATTCAGGTATTGAGCGCGGTTATGGGCAGCGCCCACACAATCGTTACTACCTTGCTTACGAAAGCTCAATCTATCACGACAGTACCAGCAAAGGGATCGTGAAACACGAGGAACTTCCGCTCGTTTGGCAGCAGTTTATGACCGACTTAGAAACAAACTCTGATTACCACAAACTGATTCGATCGCTATTTTGCGTCGCTAAATACACGGTTCGCTATGCTTGGCACATTGGCTTTGCAGGCTGCGAAGTTTCACCTCATGTGGATTCCCCAGACAAAATTGGAACTCACATTTTGTACTTTAATACTCATGAAACCTGGAAGCCAGAATGGGGCGGGTCAACATTGATTTTGGGAGATAAGCGAACCGATAAATTGAACCCTGATGTTTCGGATTTTGGCGCGGTTGAGTCAGCTAACATCCTCGACAATCGCAGTTTCTTGTTTAAGAATACGCCTGATGGTTGGCATGGAGTTGAACCTTTAACGTGTCCAGAAGGGGCATATCGGCGGTTGTTTAACATTATCTTCGAGTTTCCCAAAGTGCAGCCGCTGCCGAGTGCCCGCTTACGATCGCTGATGAAAAAAGTCGTTCATCGATAACAAGCTTATGCAAACAAACTCTGTCGAACCTATTCGGATCTTTATTGGATCGAGCCTCAAAAACTCGGTAGAAGAAGCGGTGATGCGGTATACCCTGCAAAAATATACTCGCGCTCCATTAGATATTCACGTCATTGATGGCATCACCGGCGTGTCAAAAAACCTCGAAACAGGTGAAACGAAAGCGCTCCCCGCCGGAATTGCCGAGACTATTCCAGAGGCAACTGCCTTTTCCTATGCACGTTGGGCAATCCCAGAATGGTGTGACCATCAAGGTCGAGCGCTTTACTTTGATTCTGACCAACTTGCGATCGCAGATATTGCTGAACTCTGGAACTATGATTTAGCTGGAGGAATGCTGGCTGCGGTTCAAATTAAGCAAGTGAAATGCCATCAATACTACATTGATCATTTTTTAGAGCCTTTGATCCAGGCAGATGAAATCCTCCATCTCTCTAGCGTGATGGTGATAGACTGCGAAAAGATTCCCTGGAACATCAGTCAACTTGTCGAACTGATGGGTCAAAATGCATTTTCCTCGACAAGTTTGATGAATTTAGGTGAGCAATTTAGGCAATATTTTAATTGCCAAGTCACACCATTGCCACGGGAATGGAATCACCTAAACTGCATCGCTCGAGATTCCAAACTGGTTCACTTTACCGATTTGACCGACCAACCCTGGCGATTTGATCACAATGATATTAGTAATTTGTGGGAGCGGTACTATCTAGAAGCGATCGATGCCAATTTTATACCGCAAGAAACCCTGGATATCGCTTTCGCAAAGAAAGGAATTCTCCCTCGTATCAAAGCGTTGGGTGAAATGCCTAAACCGATTCGTCGTCCGGTTAATTGGGTGTGGCGAACTTGGAATGGGACAACATTTGAACTCAATCGCTGGCTAGATCACCAACGGGAACGGCTCAAATTTGGCTGGTGTCGGCTCACTCAGTGGACAAGTATTCGCACCTGATGTCTTTAGACTTTCCACCATTGTCGGATTCGTTAGTTGCAGATCGCGATCGCTTGGCTTGGAACGCCATCTGCAACTGGTCGAAGCATACCCAAACTAACCCAATCGACGATGGAATTGACTACGCAGAACTGACCCGTTGTTTTCTGTGGGATAAGGTGGCACGGGCAATTCGTCGCCAATCAAATCCCCAGCAGTTTGAGTTTGAGCAGGCTTTACTGGATCGCCGATCACAAATTTTTCCCCTCGTTCGACATCCAAATCGGCTCAAATCTTGGCTGAAGCGATCGCTAACCTTTCTACAAACGTCGCAAGACGCGCGATCGCTTCCTGCCGGAAAGATTCTCTATGTTCCTTGCCCCCATCCCACCTTGCAAACGGCAGTAAGTGCGATTGCTCGATCATTTACAGTTGTGACGCCACAAGGAGGCTTCAAGGATGTTTTAGGATTGCACCCCATTCGCCCACCTTTGCCTTCAGATTTACCGAACGTTGAGCACGTTGAATCGCTCCATCACGGAATTGTTACCGGATTACAAGAACTTGGCATTGAACTGATTGAACAAGACGCGATCGCGCTGCGTCACCAAATTGCTCAACTGCTACTCCGAACTGGGCAAATTGAAGCTGAACTCTCAATTCTTCGTCCTGATGCCATTCTGTTGTTTGCTGACAATCACTTTCCGGTTCAGAGCTATGTCTTTGTTGCACGCAAAAAAGGTATTCCGACCATCATGTTGCAGCACGGTTTAGATTGTGAACATTATTGCTTAGATGAGGCGTATGCCGATGTGATTAGTGTTTGGGGAACATCGCGCCTTCAACGTTACCAAGATCAATCAACCTGGAAGCCTACAATTCAAGTCAACGGAAACCCGGATTATGATCGCTTAACCCTACCAGAAAATTTGGATTTTTCTGGCTCTTATTGGCTTTGGGCAACTCGCCCCCACTGTCCCGAAAAGTGCTATAGTCCCTCGCGCACTCCCCAAGAAGGTATCCAAATTTTAGAAGCATTGCTCACTGCATTGGCACAATCTCCAAATTCCCGCCTCGTGATTAAACCTCATCCAATGGATGATTTAGCTCTCTATCAGAGTTACATTGAAAGCCATTCAGTGGAGGATCGCGTTTCAATCGTAAGTGAGTCGGTGCGATCGCTGTTTCCAGATGCCAGTGTTGTGATTTCGGAAGATTCTACGATCGGGCTAGAAGCAATGTTCTTTGGTAAAGTCCTCATTCACGCGCATTTTGCTCCCTCTGAGCCTGTGATACCGCTTGTTCAATACAATGCAGCCCTTGTAGGGTATTCCTCTAAACTGCTTCAAACGGCTCTCCAAGAAGTTGATCACCTGAGCGAAGCTCAACAGCAACAGCTTTTTTCTGGACAGCGCCGATTTTTACAAGAGTATGCAGGCATCTGCGATGGACAGGCTCAGAAGCGAGTGACTGCCATGATTCAAACTGTGCTGGAACCATAAGAACATCAATAATAGGCATGCTTCATCCAAATTTTACCGCTGGCTGCGACTTTTGAGATAGGAACCAGTTGAGTCCGCTTTCTTCTGATATGAGAAACTGCAAGTTTTTTCACGCCGTGAAACTTCGGTTCAGAAGCTCCAGCAAGATCCTTAAAAATCATCACACAACTAAACTATGAAGATTGATCAAAGCAAATCCAATGGTTCAGTTCTCAGCTATATGCCCCAGCTTGATGGCTTACGATCATTTGCTATATTTGGGGTTTTGATAACGCACTATCTACAGCCTGATGATCCACTGCGTTCAGGATTTCCTTGGGGCTGGTTAGGGGTTCGACTATTCTTTGTGCTGAGCGGTTTTCTGATCACCGGAATTCTCATCTCTTGCCGCCAGAAAGTGGATAACGAACTAATCTCTCCCTGGAAGATCATTCAGAATTTTTACGTTCGCCGATGCCTTCGCCTTTTCCCAATTTACTATCTGTATCTGGCTTTAGTAGTGCTCATTTACCCACAGACTCGGAGCTATATTGTCGCATTTATCTTTTATGGTCAAAACTTTTTGTTTGCGGCTCAACCTGAAACATTCACTACAATAATCAGCCTGACATCGCATCTCTGGGCGCTAGCAGTCGAAGCGCAGTTCTATTTGATATTGCCGTGGCTAGTCATCTTTTTACCCAAAAGATGGTTGGTTCCAATGCTTTTGGCGATGATTCTGGCTGCTCCGGTTCTGCGCCTTACTTTAATAGCCTATGGTTATACTGTTCATCAAGTCAACATGATGACACCTTCTCACTTTGACACGCTCTGCATGGGTGGTTTGCTCAGTGCATTGATGGCTTCTGGTCGATCCGGTCTCCCTCTGGTTAAGAAGCTTATGTCGATCGGGCTTTGGATTGGCATACCTTTATTACTCGCTTACATCGTCGGACGATGGTTCGGTCTTGATAGCCGAATTTCAATTGTGTTTGCAGAAAGTGGAGCAGGCTTAGTTTTCGTGTGGCTAATCAAACAGGCTTCGGAAGGGATCAAAGGCTTTCCAGGTTCTGTCCTAAACCAAAAATTTCTCGCCTATTGTGGAACGGTCAGTTACGGTTTATACATATTCCACTTTGAGGTTCTTTACGTATTTCAGAAGCATTTACTGTCGGGATTCAATGTAACCTCAATAAATAACAGCCGCATCCTTCTGCCAATTTATACGATTGCTGCGATCGCGGTTGCTGCAATCTTCTGGGAGGTAGTTGAAAAACCAATGAATCGGCGCAAACGTCACTTTTCACTAAAATAAGTTCCGTTTTAGTCCAGGAAGTGCGTAACGACGACAGATTCACCTCTACACCAGATTGCCTACTAGCTTGACTAATCTCATGCTAAAACATCTGGCTCCACAGACTTTGCTAGATGCCAAGTGTTACAAGGTTTTCCCGAACTTGCCAACAGTGTCATGAAAAAAATTGCCTTTATTGGAATCAACGATACTTCTCCCTGGGGAGGCAGCGAGGAACTTTGGGCACAAACTGCAATTCACTTGGCAAAAATAGGTTATAGCATTGGTGTGAATGTCAAAGGTTGGAGAACTAAGCCAAAGCAGATTCAAGCTGTAGAAGCCGTCTGTTCAACGACCTACCGCTGGTACGATCGTAACTTGGTCGAAAAGCTAACGTTTATGGCACAGCGCGGAAAAAACGTCTATCGTTGGCTCGATCGCTTTCGTCCCGATTTAGCTGTGATTAGTCAGTCTTGTAACAATGATGGGCTGTTTTGGATGGAAGCTTGCTCAGCAAGAAGCATTCCCTATGTCACGATCGCGCAGTCGGGATCAGAATATTATTGGTATTCCGATGCTTTGAATCAGCGATTAGCGATCGCTTATACTCAAGCAAAAAAATCCTATTTTGTGTCTCAAAGAACACTTGAACTGACGGTGAAACAAATCGCCGCAGACTTGCCTCAAGCTGAGGTGGTCAGAAATCCTTTCAATGTCTCCTACAACGCAGTGCCACCCTGGAAACCAACCGATAAGGAATTTAAACTCGCCTGTGTTGGTCGCATCAACCTTGTGAGCAAAGGGCAAGATATTCTGTTTGAAGTCTTGCGAGCACCAAAGTGGAAAAATCGTCCGCTCACGGTCACTCTATTTGGAGATGGAGGTCATATCGAAACCCTAAAGCGGCTGCAACAACTGTGGGGTCTCCAGAATATTAGATTTGGGCAATTCAACTCCAATATTGAGGAAATTTGGGCAACTCATCACGGGTTGATTTTGCCTTCCCGATACGAAGGATTACCGCTGGTTATTGTAGAAGCAATGTTGTGTAGCCGAACTTGCATTGTCACCGATGTTGCAGGAAACACGGAGCTTGTGGATGACAACATCAATGGATTTGTTGCAAAAGCGCCTACTCCAGAGTTTTTGGATGAAGCCTTAGAGCGAGCTTGGCAACAGCGAGAATCTTGGTACGACATGGGAAAAGCTGCATCTAATAAAGTTCGGCAGATAATTCCCCCTGACCCGATCGCAGTTTTTGCCCAAAAACTCGAAACGTTACTCTAAAATTGAGACCGTTTTTTCCTTACGCACTTTCACTGTAAAATTCCGGACAAAGGTTTATTTCTTCACTGCCATTCTACGTAGATTGAGCTTTTTTGGTGATCTATCCATTCTCCCTGACTGGCAGCTAGAGGTTTGAATGTAGGAGAGGTAATTGAATGGCTGTAATCTTGTCTGGAATCGAACTTTGACGGTCGCCTTGACCTCAATTCCTCCTCTATACTTTTTCCACAAATGCGACTTGAGGAGATTGTGATAGATGACGTGTGCCTGCTTAGTCGAGCACACAAACAGTTTTACAACCTAATTATTTCCTCTCTAACCTATATTTTTGAAGGCTCCAATCATGCAATTGATTCACGCAGAGCTTCATTGGTCTCATGTCCGATCGCTGCTGCAACTCGAAGCAGATGCGATCGCTAGAACCGCTCAACAACTTGATCCCGAAGCGGTGGATCACGCCGTGAACTTACTTCTAACCTGTCATGGAAAGGTGGTGCTGTCTGGTGTTGGTAAGTCAGGAATTGTTGCTCAGAAAATCGCAGCAACCTTGAACAGTATCGGAACAATAGCAGTATTTTTACATCCTTGCGATGCGCTACATGGAGACTTAGGAATTGTAAACTCTGCTGATGTAGGTCTAATTCTCAGCAACAGTGGTGAGACGGATGAGTTGATTCAGATGATGCCGCATCTCAAGCATCGGAATGTTCCTACGATCGCAATTCTAGGAAATTTGAATTCAACCTTGGCTCAGCAGGCTACGGTCACCCTCGATGCATCAGTTGATCGGGAAGCTTGCCCCCTAAACTTAGCACCTACCACAAGTACAACAGTAGCATTAGCGATCGGGGATGCATTAGCCATGAGTTTGATGCAACTGAAGCAAATTACACCCGAAGAGTTTGCCTTCAATCATCCTGCCGGACGGTTGGGCAAACGCCTCACGATCACCGTAAAGGATCTGCTGCATCCAGCCAGCCCCACCCTGGCACCCAATGCCTCCTGGTTAGAAGTGTTAGGTGCAATCAGTCAAGGAGGACTCGGCGCGGTCACGATTGTCAATGACCAAGGCTACCTGTTGGGGTTGATTACCGATGGCGACTTGCGACGCTGCATACAAAAGTTAGATTTAGCCGAATTAGCGACGTTAGCGGCGGCACAAGTGATGACGCCAAACCCAATTCTGATCACCGCTGAAGCGCTGGCTTACGATGCTTTGAAGCTGATGGAGGAGCGGTCTTCGCAGATTTCGGTGTTGCCTGTGGTGGATGATGAGCAACGGTGTTTAGGCTTGATTCGGCTTCATGATATTGTGCGGAGTGGTTTGTAATGGTGAAAATTTTGGCGGTGATTCCAGCCCGTTATGGGTCTCAGCGCTTACCCGGAAAAGTGTTGCTTCACATTGGCGATCGACCTATGGTGCAATGGGTGTACGAAGCAGCGATGCAATGCCCAGCATTTTCTAAAGTTGTTGTTGCAACTGATCATGAAGACGTTGCTGCTTGCGTCCGTGGCTTTGGGGGAAGAGTGGAAATGACATCGAGCAGCCATGAAACCGGAACTGATCGTGTTGCAGAAGTGGCAAATCGCTATCCAGATATGGATGTGGTAGTGAATGTTCAAGGAGATCAACCTTTCGTGACATCAGAGATGCTACTGAAGTTAGTCCAGCCTTATCTGGAAGGGGAAACACCCGAAATGACGACTTTAGCCACTCCTTTAGATCACAATCTAGGATATAGCGATCCAAATGTTGTGAAAGTATTGTGCGATCGCAATCATCACGCTTTGTATTTTTCTCGAGCGTCGATTCCTTATTTTCGTAATCCGGAAACGGTTCCGGTGTATCACCATCTAGGGCTATATGCCTTTCGTCGAGATTTCTTGACAAGCTATGCTCAACTTGCCTCTACCCCGTTTGAACAATGCGAAGCGCTAGAACAATTGCGCGTTTTAGAACATGGTTTTAAGATCCGGGTCTGTTATTCTGAGAAAATGGTTTTGGAAGTCAATACATCTGAAGATCTTGATGCTGCAAAAGCATTAGTAGTTTATTGATAAAAATGGCAATTCCAATCATCACAATCCATTACGGGTATGCTCCTTATTTGCTTCATGTGCTGGCGCAAGCAAAAGCAACCAATCCGCGCTCGACTGTGATTTTAATAGGAGATTCTAGAAATGCGATGATCAGCTTTGTGAGCCATCAAAAAGCATCAGATTACTTTGAAGAAGCGCGCCAATTCGAGCAATTGTATCGAGATAAGCACGCAAGCCCTAATTCTTATGAGTACGAATTAATTTGCTTTCAAAGATGGTTTATTCTCAAAGAGTTTATGGAGAAAAACCAAATTGAACGAGCAATGCACATCGATTCGGATTTAATGCTTTATACGGATATAACAGAGGAGGTTAAAAAATTTGGAGACTGCGAATTTACAATTCAAAAACAGGGATGCGGACATAATTCGTTTGTTACTCTTTCTGGAATTCGCAAATTTTGTAATTTAATACGGGATACTTATTCTGATCTAGCTTTGTTTGCCATCATTCAAGAGCAGCAAAAAGAGCGTGAGGAAAAGCGCGTAGGTTTGTCCATCATGCAAATCGGCGGAATCTCTGATATGAGTCTATTGCGGCGATTTTACCAAATCAATTCAGACAATATTCATTCCACCGCTGAGATCGTAGAAGGTGCAGTTTTCGATCTCAAAATGGATTCATCCAGTGGTGGTTTTGAGATGGAGAATGGCTTGAAGAAAATTCAGTGGTTTGATCGGCAGCCTTTCTGTAAAAATCTAGAATTAAATCAATTAATTCGGTTCAATTCGCTGCATTTTCAGGGAAGTACTAAACAATTTATCAGTCGCTATTTTACGGGTAATCAATTTCAAATTCTTTATCATAAGATCAAGATTAGACTACTGTGGAAACTTAACCTAATTCAGCTATGACCTCTATTCAAGTAACAGATACTCTTTCAATCGGAGATCACTCTCCTTTGGCGCTGATCGGTGGGCCTTGTGTAATTGAGTCAGAAGACTTCACACTTAAAATGGCGGACGAGATTAAGCAAGTCTGCGATCGCTTATCTATCCCCTTTATTTTCAAATCTTCATTCGACAAAGCCAATCGCACCTCGATCACCTCCTTTCGTGGTCAAGCGATCGAGGATGGCTTAGAGATTCTTCAGAAAGTAAAAGACAAGATCGGCGTTCCCGTTCTCACTGACATTCACGAAAGTTCTCAAGCTGCGATCGCGGCGGAAGTCGTAGACATCCTACAAATCCCCGCGTTTCTCTGTCGGCAAACCGATTTACTCATGGCAGCCGCAGAAACGGGACGAACGGTGAATGTCAAGAAAGGGCAATTTCTCGCGCCGTGGGACATGAAAAACGTGGTTCGCAAACTTGAAACGAGCGGCGCAAGAAACATTCTGTTGACGGAGCGGGGCACGAGTTTTGGGTATAACGCTCTGGTGGTGGACTTTCGAGCGTTGCCGCAGATGCGTGAATTTGGCTACCCGATCGTGTTTGATGCAACGCACAGTGTTCAAATGCCCGGAGGTCAAGGAGACAAATCGGGTGGACAGCGGCACTTTGTTCCGTACTTAGCAAAAGCAGCGGCAGCCGTTGGCATCGATGCCTTGTTTATGGAGGTGCACGAAGATCCCGACAATGCCCCCAGTGATGGACCCAACATGATCCCATTGGCGCAGTTAGAAGCAGTATTAAAGCCAATTCTGCGAGTCCGGGATAGTTTAGCGGGTTCTGACTAATGGCACCACTTTCTCAGGCAGAATTTGAGGCACGCTTGGCCGGAGTTCGTTTACTCGCGCTTGATGTGGATGGCGTTCTCACCGACGGAGGGCTGTACTACACCGAAACAGGTGAGGAATTGAAGAAATTCAATGTTAAAGACGGTTTAGGCATTCAGCGGGCTATGAGTTGCGGCGTTGAAGTTGCGATTTTTTCGGCTGGTTCATCTCCTGCAACTTTGCATCGCGCCAAACGTTTAGGAATTCACCATGTTTACATTGGCGTTCCTGATAAGTTGGTAGCACTCAAACAGTTGTGTCAGACATTAAATTTACCTCTCGATTGTGTGGCTTACATGGGAGATGATCTAGTTGATCTTCCTGCGATGCAGAGCGTTGGTGTTCCGATTACAGTAGCAGATGCGATGCCTGAAAATCAGGCTGTTGCGATGTACATCACTCAAAAAGCAGGGGGGCAAGGGGCTGTTCGTGAAATCTGTGATCTGATCGCAAAATATCATTCGTCCTCTACTGATCATGCTGATGCGCGTTCTCCATATCAATCAATCTGATCATTTCGGTGGGGCTGCGATCGCAGGACATAACTTACATCAAGGCTTGCTGAAGCGAGGAGTGGAGTCTCATCTGTTAGTTGGTCGGGCGGAAACGCCCAACGAGCGAGTTGCCCAGATTGCTAAAGCATCTCAGAACGAAAAACGATTGTCTCTCTTAACTCAGCGACTCGGATTCAACCACATTCACCTGCTTTCGACCGCTCAGCTTAAATACCACTCGTTCTATCGATCGGCTGATCTGCTAAACTTTCACAACTTGCATACAGGCTACTTCAACTACCTGGCGATCGCTGAACTAGTTCAAACGAAACCTGCTGTTGTGACGATGCACGATATGTGGTGGCTGACTGGGCATTGCGCGTTTAGCTATGGCTGCGATCGCTGGAAAATTGGCTGTGGAAACTGTCCAGATCTCAGCATCTTTCCGCCCGTTCGCCGAGATAGTACTCATTGGGAATGGAAGCTGAAAGATTGGGTCTACGATCGAGCAAAACTCACGTTTATTGCACCAAGCCGATGGCTTGTAGATTTAACGAATCAACGCTTCCTTAACCGGTTTCCCGTCTACTACATTCCGAATGGAATTGATATAGAAACTTACCAACCAATTGAAATGGCGAAGTGCCGGGATCACCTAAACATTCCGCAGCATAAGAAGGTTTTGCTGTTTGTTGCCCATAATTTGCAAGAGCGGCGGAAGGGAGGCGATTTGGTTTTAGCGGCGTTACAGCGCTTACCCGCATCGCTCAAAGCAGAGATTGTGATGTTGACGCTAGGAGAAGGAGATCCAACGCTGGCTGAGAAAGTTGGGATTCAGGCGATGAATCTTGGCTATGTGAGAGATGATGCCCTTAAAGCGATCGCGTATTCTGCCTCCGATTTGCTTGTGTTTCCGACTCGTGCAGATAATCTGCCACTTGTTTTGCAGGAAAGCTTGGCTTGTGGAACCCCAATGGTTTCGTGCGATGTTGGCGGTGTTTCTGATCTGATTCGTCCGGGTATTACAGGATATCTTGCGAAATCAGAGGATATTGATGATCTAAGCAATGGGATCAAAACCTTACTCGACGATGAAGCACTTCGTCAGAAGATGCGAGAAAGCTGCCGCGCGATCGCGCTGGAAGAATATTCTCTGCATTTGCAAGCTCAACGCTATGCCGATTTATATCATCAGATTTTGCAGAACTAACTCAGATTAGAGCCTGAATCTATGACCGATATGATTTCTCTTAGCAAAACGTCTGCGTTTGCGATTCCATCCAAACGTTATTTATTGGATTCTCTGAAATTCGTCTGTCTACAGGGAGCAGGTAAAGTTCCGTCGCAGTGGATGAGAGCCTGGATTTACACAAACGTCTATGGATTAAAGATGGGAGCAAGTTCCGTCATCTACAACAGTTGCCAGATTAGAGACGCACACAAAATTACCATTGGTGAAAATAGTAGTATTGGAGATCAGTGCGTTTTGGATGGGCGATCGGGGTTAACTATTGGAAACTCAGTCAATTTGTCTACCGGAGCTTGGATTTGGACGGCTCAGCACGATCCGAATGATCCAAACTTTGGCGGTGTTGGGGCACCTGTTGTGATTGAAGATTATGCCTGGGTTAGTTCTAGGACGACGATTTTGCCTGGAGTCACGATTGGACGCGGAGCAGTTGTTGCGGCTGGGGCAGTGGTAACCCAATCGGTTGCACCGTTTGAGATTGTGGGCGGCGTTCCAGCGAAGAAAATCGGCGATCGCAACCGAAATCTATCCTATGAATTAGGGTCGTGCGTTGCATTTTGGTAAGACATCGATACCGTTTGTTGTGCAGTCAGTGAGACAGATTATGAGCCTAGCAAAAACGCTCATTCGTAACCTACCCGGAGTTCAAGGTCTACACTCTTTTCTAAAAGAGGTGCAACACTTTCAGCAGTACTCTCACTCTCCATTTTTACGCCTACACCCGCCAGGACATTTTTACTCTCCTATTCCCAGCCCGGATATTTTAGAAGGCACTGAGATCTTTAACAAGAACTGTCAAGAAATCTTGGGAGTTGATCTAAAAGAACAAGAGCAGCTTTCACTGCTTCACGAGTTTGCGACTTACTATAATGAGCTACCTTTTACTAAAGAGAAGAATTCATCCTGTCGATACTACTTTGATAATCAATATTTCCGTCATTCAGATGGGATTATTTTGTATTCGATGCTGCGCCACTTCAAGCCTAAAAGAGTCATCGAAATTGGCTCAGGCTTCTCTTCGGCAGTGATGTTGGATACGAATGATGCTTTCTTTGATCAGTCAGTTCAGTTCACCTTTATTGAGCCGTATCCCGAACGGTTGTATAGTTTATTGAACGAATCTGATCAGCAAAAACAAACAGTGATTGTAGATTCAATTCAGAAGGTTGATTTACAGCTTTTTGAGACTTTAGAATCTAGTGATATTTTATTTATTGACTCGTCTCATGTTGTAAAAGTTGGAAGTGATGTCGCGCACATTATTTTTGAAATTTTGCCTCGACTTAAACCAGGCGTGATTATCCACTTTCACGATATCTTCTACTCTTTTGAGTATCCTGAAAGTTGGATAAAAATGGGATTTGCTTGGAATGAAGCTTATGTTTTACGAGCATTTCTACAGTTTAATCCTGCGTTTCATATTCTGTATTTCAATTCACTCATTGGTCAAGTTTATCTAAATGAACTAGAGCAAAATTTGCCATTGTGCTTAGAAAATACGGGAGGAAGTATCTGGATTCGCAAAGTACTGTAATGGTTAGTAGGAATTGCTTTATATGATTAGCGTCATCACTCCGGTGTACAATGGAGAGCGATTTATTGAGTCTTGCATTCAGAGCGTCATCCAACAGAATTGTGATGATGTAGAGCATCTTATTGTTGATGGTGGGTCTCGCGATCGCACTATTGAAATTGTCCAACACTATGCCCAAACTCATTCTCACATTCGGTGGATCTCAGAAAAAGATCAGGGGCAATCTGATGCAATGAATAAAGGAATATCAACAGCAAAGGGAGAAATCGTAGGTTTTCTGAATGTTGATGATTACTATGAACCGGATGTTCTCAACCGCGTTTTAGATGTGTTTCAATCGCTGCCAAAACCCAGTTTTGTCACAGGAAATTGTAATGTTTGGAATGATGCAGGTGACTTAAAAAAATTTAATCGTCCGGTAAAGCTCAAGCTGACGGACTTGTTGCTGGGAGCAGAAATCAATCCTCCTCCGATTAATCCGTCTGCTTACTTCTATCACAAGTGTTTGCATCAAACGATCGGGCTATACAAGCTAGATGAACACTATGCAATGGATATTGATTTCATTTTTAGAGCCGTTCAAGTTGCTCACACAAAGCATGTGGATCAAACGTGGGGAAACTATCGTGAAATTGAAGGAACGAAGACAATTGTAGATTGGCGATCGGGCGAAGGATCGCGGCGAGCAGAAGCCTTGTTAAAAACTTATCGAAATCAACTCCCTCTCCTTTCGCAATTTCAAATCGCACTGCTCTACTTCTTGCTTAATACGCCTATGAGGTTGACTAAGTGGACAAAGCGGAGAGTGGGTCGAGTATTGCGCGTTTTGCCTAAACTCTCGCAAGCCTAGCACTATTCCATTGCTCACCCATTTGAGGCAGTACAGGATGCAAATTGGCTACTTACATATTGGGTCTCCTGAGCATGGAATCGCTCGCTATGGACGCCTATTAGCATCCGAGGCACGGCGGCGGTCAAATCTCTCTATTATTGAAGCAGAGGTGGTGTTGACAGGCGATCGTACCCGCGATTGTGCCTCTTTGGTTCGCGCTGCTCAAACTTTAGGATCTGCTAACGTTGTTCATTTTCAATACAATCGCTCAATTTGGGGAGATGGTTGGACTCAATTAAGGCATCTTGACACCTTTATGCGGCGCTGCCCTTGTCCGCTCGTGGTTACCTTGCACGATATTTTTTATCCCCCATCGAGCGTAACTCTAGCCCAACGCTATTTTTCTAAAGCGTCTGATTCGATCCGTTTGCGAGATTTAGGGAAAGCAGTTCTACGCGATCGCCTGTCGCCCCAGATTCTAGCTTTGCAACACATCATGGCGCGATCGCGCCTTGCCTTTGTCTGCACTCAGGAAGAAGCGAGACGACTGAGCGATCGCGCCTTGATGCAAACCGTTCAGGTGATTCCGCATTTTGTAGAAACGCGATCGATTCAAATCACTCGATCAGAGGCGCGTCAAGCTTTGGGGTTAGCAGACAATACGGTAATCACATTGCTGGGATTTATTTACAGTGGTAAAGGTCATCAACTGTTAGTCCAAGCGTTGGCGCAGTTGCCGCCCACCGTCAGAGTCGTGTTTGCTGGAGGCGTCAGTTCAGGACATGAAGCGTTTTATCAGGACTTAATGGCACTGGCAGAGAAAGAGGGAGTGCGCGATCGCATCCGAGTCACGGGTTATCTATCGGAGTCGGAGTTGGAACAGTATTTAGTCGCGACCGATCTAGCGGTCTGTCCGTTCCGACAAACCTCTGCTTCTGGTTCACTCTCAACCTGGATTTCGGTGGCGCGCCCAATTCTCGCCTCCAACATTCCTCAAGTCGCGGAATACAACGAGTTAAAGCCAGGTGCGATTAAAACTTTTGATTCCTACACCGTTGAGGCGTTAACAACAGCGATTCAAAATTTGATTCCTCTATGCAACGAGTCCGATGATCCGAAGGTGTTATTTCTGAGTCAGCATCTCTCTATATCATCCGTGTTCGATCAGCATTTACAGAGTTACGGCTCGGTGTTAGCAAAATCTCTTCAAACTGCTTGAATCAGATTCTCACTATTACTGGCATTTTGTACAAAATTCATTAGCGATCGCGATCAATCCTATGAAACTTACTCCTAGCCAATACGACGTTTGTAGCAAGCGTTCTTATCTGAATCCAAGCGATATGCAGTTTATGTTAGAGACCTTAAAAGAGTGAAAATTGAGGCTAAATTGAACTTTAAATGAACATACTAGTTGACACCTTCTTTACAACCGATCCCAACGGACATGGCGGTAATCATCGGACAGCGCAAATTGCTGAACTGATTAAGAAGGCGAGCATTGATATTTCCCCCTTCGATCGCACCCTACTTACCACTCGCTTTAGCCGCTACTTAGCAGGCATCAACGCTATTCTCAATCCCAAGACGCTTCGATTCATCACAAAATATCGGCTAAAGGTGGGTTATTCCCCGGTTGCGTTAGCGTTTTGTGGATTTCAACGGCAGCTTTATCAAACTAGATTGCGACAGCATAGCGGAAGCAAACTTTTGCTGTGGGAAGCGACTAAAAATTATGTTGCGCCTTATGTTGCTAGTGATGTTGGCTTTCGGGTTGTTGCGATGCCCCACAATCTAGAGTCACTAGTGCCAAAGCAAGACGCTTTCTTTGAAGGGTTTGAGACCGAAGTGAGCGCGTTGGCAAAGGCGAATGTCGTGTTTTGTATTTCTCGCGAAGAGGAGTGGTTGCTGAGAACAAAAGGAATTAATGCTCATTATTTGCCCTACTACCCTCCCGAACCTGTGCTTGAGCGGCTCTTAAACATTCGCGACGCGCGATCCCATGCTGAGAAACGCCGATTTTTGATTCTAGGAAACGCCAACAATCCGCCGACCGAGCAGGGCATGATCGAACAACTCCAGTGGTTAACCAATGTGAGAAAAGCGTTCGAGTTTCAGGTCGATATTGTGGGCTTTGGAACAGAACGATTAAGCACACATGTCAATCTCGCCGACTTTAAAGTACATGGCTCAGTGTCCCCTGAAACGTTAAATGATTTTTTGATTCATGCCCAAGCCGCTTTAATTCATCAAACGCCAACGTCTGGTGCATTAACTCGAATCCCGGAATTCCTCGTTGCAGGAATTCCGATGATTGCTAACAGCAACGCCTGTAGAAGCACAGATGAATATGCTGGAGTATATCGGTATGACGACTGGTTGGAGTTGGCAGATTTGATGGGTCAGCCCTTACCAGTGCCAGATCTGTTGCCTCGCCCAATCGCGGCAGAGAAACGCTTCATCGATTGCCTAAAAGAGCTTGCGAGTTAAATAGGCGAGCGTATTTATACATCTCAAAGTAGTTCAAATATTCCCGGTAATTAATCATGAATGTCCTTGTAACAGGTTCCAATGGGTTGATTGGTTCAGAAGCAGTAGAGTATTACGATCGCCAAGGGCATTATGTGGTGGGCGTTGACAACAATATGCGGGCTGAGTTTTTTGGTGCTCAGGGCGATACCACTTGGAATCTTCAGCGTCTGAAATCTAGGACTCAGAACTTTGAGCCGTACAGCATTGATATTCGCGATCGCACCGCTCTCTTCAATCTTTTTAAGACCCAATCCTTTGATTTAATTATCCACTGCGCGGCTCAACCCTCCCACGACAAAGCCTGCCAAATTCCCCTGCTCGATTTTGAAGTCAATGCATTGGGCACTGTGAATTTACTCGAAGCAACTCGCCTTCATTGTCCCGATGCTATTTTCATTCACATGAGCACCAATAAAGTGTATGGCGATGCGCCTAACGAAGTGCCCCGCGTAGAATTGGAGAAACGGTATGACTACGCTAACGCAGATGATCACTTTGGTATTGCAGAAACCTGCCGAATCGATCGCTGTTTGCATTCGCTCTTTGGTGCATCCAAGGCGGCGGCTGACATTGTTGCTCAAGAATACGGTCGCTATTTTGACATGAAGGTTGGAATTTTTCGGGGTGGTTGTTTAACCGGACCGTCTCATTCGGGGGTTGAACTGCATGGGTTCCTGTCTTACCTCGTCAAAGTGGCGGTAACGGGAGGCACATACAAGGTGTTTGGCTACAAAGGCAAGCAGGTGCGAGACAACATCCACAGCTATGACGTGATTCAGGCGTTTGAGGCATTTCGGCGCAATCCTAGACCAGGAGAGGTGTACAACTTAGGCGGTGGTCGAGAAAACAGTATTTCGATTCTGGAAACCTTCGATTTGGTTGAAAAATTGACCGGACGCACCGTGAATTGGGTGTATGTAGATCAAAATCGCATTGGAGATCACATTTGCTATATTTCTGATTTGCGTAAGCTCAAACGTGATTTTCCAGAATGGGATATTACACGCAGCATTACCGATATTTTGCAGGAGATCATTGTCGCAGAGGGAGCGAAATATGCCACTGCTTGATCAAGGGGTGGATTCTACGATACAAACCGCTAGCGATCGCTGCATTGTTGTGTTTGATCTAGCGTCTAGCGGGCATCATCCGGTTTATATTCAGCATCTGGTGAGCCATTGGCGGCAAAACCATCTGCCAGGGACGCTTCAGATTGTGGTGTCGCCTGAGTTCATCAATCGCCATCCCAAGGTTGTTTCACTGGCGCTAGAGACTGCCCAAAGCCAGATTCAGTTTACTGCGATTACTGCCGAGGAGTATGCTCACTATCAGAGCCAGACCTCTCTAATTTCTCGCTCGTTTGCTGAATGGAATTTGTTCTGTCGGTATGCGAGCCAACTGCAAGCAACCTATGGATTGCTGATGTATTTCGACAGTTTGCAGGTTCCGCTTTTGTTGGGTAAAAAGCCTCCGTGTCCAGTTGGGGGCATCTATTTTAGACCCACCTTTCATTACAGTGAGTTTGCCAATTACAAGCCCGCTCATACCGATAGAATCCGTCAGTGGCGTCAAAAATTGCTGCTGCGCCTGATTTTACGCAAGCCGGAGGTGGATACACTGTTCTGTCTCGATCCATTTGTTGTGAAACAAATCGAGCAATTTGGCGAGCCTGTTAGGGTCGTGCCGTTAGCAGATCCGGTACAACTGCACATGTGCGATCGCACGGTTGCTGAGCAGTTACGGCAGGAATTAGGAATTGGGCGCGATCGCACCGTTTTTCTGATGCTAGGCGAGTTAAGTGCCCGTAAAGGAATGCATCAGGTGTTTGAGGCAATTTCTGCCCTGCCCTCAGCCGCACGTCAGCGAGTTTGTTTGGTGCTAGCCGGAGCAATTTGTGTATCAGAACGAGCAGAAATTGAAGCCGGTATCCAGCAGGTTTCTCAATCGGCGACGCAGATCATTGTTTGCGATCGCTATATTCGTGAGCCACAGCCGTTTTTTGAGATGGCTGATGTTGTGTTAGCACCCTATCAACGCCATGTCGGCATGAGTTCGATTTTGGTGCATGCCGCTGCCGTGCAGAAGCCGGTTATCGCCTCAGATTTTGGTCTCATGGGAGAGCTTGTCCGTC
The DNA here is from genome assembly GCF_010091945.1 of Myxacorys almedinensis A. Lineage (GTDB taxonomy): Bacteria > Cyanobacteriota > Cyanobacteriia > Leptolyngbyales > Leptolyngbyaceae > Myxacorys > Myxacorys almedinensis. Next base: position 34,505 of record NZ_WVIE01000019.1, on the reverse strand, counting down.
GATATCAGCTTGGGCTGGCGGTTGATGCAGAGAAACCAGGTGCGATCGCGCAGAGCATTTTAGAGGCACTTGATGGTCTAGATAGGCAATGCGATCGTCAAAAGATGGAACATTTTGTCAACCAAAATTTGGCTGAGAACTTTGTTAAAACCCTCAGTGATCAATTACTGAACCAGACTCAAACGCGCTAAAAGTTATCCCTTGTCTACAGCGATTTATCAATAAGTTATGAAACCAAAATCAAAATGGTCTGCTATTCTTTTAGGTGCCTATGTTCATGGTCTAACGCTCTATTTTACACTTTCAAGTTTAGTTGGAGTTCGCTCTAATGTTTTGACTGGAATTTTTCAAGTAGCTCTTATTTCAATACCATTCTTGTTTATTATTACTGATAAAAAACCTAAACAAAATCTATTTCGTATTGGAGTGATTGATATACTATATATTGCTTTCGTAGCAATGTTTCTCTACGATTTAATCTTCCCTTCTCCAACTACAGTGTTTCCAGAAAACTTGGCAATTTACTTTAGCGTTTATTGGTTTGCACTAGTACTTGCCCGAAGCCTCACTTTTAGCCAATTTAAAGTTTTTTGCTACGCATCTAATGCAACTGCTTCAGTTACATCACTGGTTCTTTTCGCTCAAGTTATGAGTGGCAGTGCCATGTTAGTTGATAACGGAAATCGACTAGCAGCAGGCTCATCGGGCAATCCGATTTTGGTTGGCTATACAGGCGCTTTTGCCTTTTTATCTGGTTTGATTTTGTGGATAACTGGAAAAACATCTACTAGGGCAATTTGGCTGCTCATTAGTATTCCTGGATTTTTTGTCTGCACCTTGTCTGGAACTCGTAGCGCAACGCTATCTATGCTGGCGAGTGCCTTTCTGCTGGGTGTCTATGTTCTTTATATTTTGCTGAGTTCTAATAAAGCCTCGTCTACCTTTTTCGCAAATACTGTTTTAGCCGCTGGGATCTTCCTGTCCGGTTTGATCATTTTAGATCCCGTCATGGCAATTATGTCACCGGAAAAACGCTCTGATGAACCCTCTCTTCTCGCGTCTGCCATTGAAAATGGAATTAGCAGGATTGATATTCTATTTCGAGTGGCGAGCGGAGGAAGAGGAGACATGTCTATTGATGGAAGACAAGCAATATATCAATACGCATGGGAGTTATTTCTAAAGAATCCTATTTGGGGAAATGGTCTTTATTCCAGCGGCTCTGCACACAATGCTTTCCTACAAGTTGCGACTGAGTTTGGAGTGTTTGGGATTCTAACATTTACGGTGCCACTTCTTTGTTTAAGCTATCAATTTTTCAAGGTAATTGGGTTAAGTATGGTTCAGCTTGATCAACGAAGATCTCTTCGGCATCCACTACGGCTTCTCAAGAGTGATTACGCAACTATGACAGGGTTTAGTATTATCTTTTTTATCCAAGCTCTGTGCTTGTTTTCATTTCATGGTGATCCTTACAGAAACTATCTTCCCTTGTGTTCAATTGGGGTACTTATTGCATTTGTCAGATTGAGTAAGCGAGAAATTCAAGAGAATCTTCAGTCTAGTTAATGGGATTGAATGAGAAAGCTTTATCAAGAAAATTAAAACAATAGATCATATAAACGCCTAACTTAAACCTACCGCTCGCAACAGATGGATGGGGATTAGACCTAAGCGATCGCTGCGTTGACGCAAGACAAAAATCATGACTCATATTGCTTTGCTATTCACAAATTATGGACCTTATCATTTGGCACGGGTGAATGCGATGCATCAACTTTGCCAAGACTTAAATTGGCAGGTGACGGCAATCGAACTGGCGCGAGCGGAAGCAGATTACGAGTGGAGGACTAGCGTTGAGAATCTTCCCTATCCGTTTATTACGATCACCGAAAATCAGCAGCTTGAAGCGGTTCATCCAATTAAGCTAGGTCAAACCCTGCTTAAAACGTTAGAGCGGGTTCAACCGGATGCGATCGCCATTATGGGCTATTTTCGTCCTTCGATGCTGATGGCATTGATGTGGGGAGTTTGGAGGGGAAAAGGCAGAATTCTGTTTTCTGCAACTAAAGAAGATGATGCTTCACGTCGGTGGTGGCAGGAACAGGTTAAGCGCACAATCATCAAACAGTTCCAAGCGGCTTTAGTGGGCGGAAAACCTCAGAAACGATATTTGACTAAGCTAGGAATGGTGCCTGAGCAGATTGCAGTCGGATATAACGTGGTTGGTAATGACACGTTTCATCCATCTAAAATCGGCGCGCTGCTTCGACCGATCGATCGACCATTCTTTTTGTCAATTAATCGTTTTATCCCTAAAAAAAATCTATCAAATCTTGTCTCTGCTTATGCTGCTTATTATCAACAAGCGAATGCACAAGCCTGGGATTTAGTCTTGTGCGGCGATGGTCAGCTTCGCCCTCAGATTGAACAACAAATTGCAGAACTGGGGTTAAGCGATCGCATTCATTTACCAGGCTTTCTTCAGCAAGAAGAGTTATTGCCGTATTTTGCTCACGCGGGTTGCTTCGTTCATGCCAGTACTCAAGAGCAGTGGGGCTTGGTGATCAACGAGGCAATGGCAGCAGGATTACCTGTTTTGGTTTCCAATCGCTGTGGCTGTTTTGAAGATTTGGTGATTGAAGGGGTGAATGGTTGGGGATTTGATCCAGATGACTCTGAGCACATGACTGAGTTAATGCTGAAAATGAGTTCCGAACAATCGGATGCTAAGGCAATGGGCAATGCTGCTTTAGCTCATATTCAGAATTTCTCGCCAGCTTATTTTGCTCAAGGTTTGAGTCAAGCTGTAAGGTTTGCAATGAGTCAAGCTCAGCATAATTTATTCGCATAAAAAAACTACTTGTATGAAAATTCTTCACGTCATCCCTTCTGTTGGATTATCTAGGGGAGGAACAAGTCAAGCAGTTTTGGGATTACTACGAGCTTTAAGGTCGCAAGGAGTCAATGTAGAACTTGCTACCACAAATGATGATGGAGAAGCGCTGTTGGATGTTTCACTGCATCAGAAAGTTGAGTACCAGCACATTCCAACCTGGTTTTTTCCCCGTTTTTCTCCGGCTCAGTCTGCCATCCGTGAATTTGCCTTCTCTAAGACACTCACCACTTGGTTGTGGAACCATATTGCTGAGTATGATTTAGTTCATGTCCATGCACTGTTTTCTTATCCATCCACGATCGCGATGGCGATCGCACGGCTGAAGCGAGTTCCTTACATTCATCAGCCACACGGACTGCTCTGCAACTGGTCACTTCAGCAAAGCAAACTCAAAAAACAACTATACTTATTGCTCATCGAGCGTGACAATATTCGACAAAGCCAATTTTTGCAGTTGACATCAGTTATGGAAGAACAAGAAGTTAAGCAATTGGCACTCAATGTTCCCAGTGTTGTCTTGCCTCTAGGAGTTTCCGTTGCTGATCCAATTCCTCATGCTCGTACACGACTGCGCGAGCAACTCAAGCTTCCGGCAGAGCAGCCGATTATTTTATTTATGTCTCGGCTACATTACAAGAAAGGCTTAGAGTATCTCATTCCAGCATTAGGACAACTCGTTGATCTGCCATTTACGTTTGTGTTAGCAGGAAATGGAACTCCAGACTATGAGCAGGAAGTAGATCTGTTGCTAAACAAGGCTGGAATTCAAACGCGCACTTACCGCCCTGGCTTTGTAACGGGAGAATTTAAGGATCTGCTGCTTCAAGGCTCAGACTTCTTTGCTCTCACTTCTTGTTCTGAGAATTTTGGGATGGTTGTGCTAGAAGCAATGGCAGCAGGGCTGACGACAATTTTGACGCCAGGTGTTGCTCTTGCATCTGTCCTTGAAGAACAGCAGCTTGGCTACGTGCCTGCCTTAGACACTAATGCGATCGCAGAGACGCTTCGGTACTGTCTAGAATCTTCTGATGTTGCGAGATCTGTTGGCGATCGCGCGCGTCGATTTATCTTCGAGCACTATACTTGGGAACAAATTGCAAAACAGATAGTGCAAATCTACGGAAACATTGCAGAGCCAATCAAATCTTTTAGCTAAAAAATTGAGAAAGAAAAGCGCAATGTTGGTATTCATCATTCCGCTCAGAAGTAAAAGAGTTTCAAAATCTTGGGAGACGGTTTCTAATCTTCTTGAAAGAACGCTTCTATCGGTTCAAAATCAAACCTCATCAAAATTTCGGACTATTGTTGTTTGCCATGAGCGACCAACTTTAAAGAATACTTATTCTTATTTGGAATATGTAGACGTTGATTTCTCTCCGCCTAGGTCTATAACTAGAGATGCAAAAAATACGGATAAATATCAAAAAATTTTGGCGGGTTTACGCTATGCCTATAAAGACAAAAATGCTTATTTTATGACTTTAGATTCTGACGATTGCGTTAGTAATAAACTTGCTCAATTTGTGCAAGAAAATCCTGATTGTAATGGATGGTTTTTTAATACGGGTTATCAATATCGGGAAGGATCTAAAGCGATCCGTCTGCGAAAAAAAAACTTCCATCTCATTTGTGGCACAAGCAATATCGTCAGAGGTGAATTGCTCCAGCCTTTGATTGACCAAGATGAATTTTTAGCCATTAATGATAAGCGATTTCTTCAACACCATCGGTTAGCTATAGTCATGGCAGAGCGCGGCTCGCCTCTACAACCCCTGCCCTTTCCTGGGGCGATTTATAGTACAGACAATACAGAAAACTCGATGTATCAAACGCATCTTTTTCTAAAAGAAATAGCGGGAAACCCTAAGGAGCTTGTAAGATTTTATGCCCTACGCTTCTATCGATTGTTTGTTTATAAAGCGCTGATTCAGCAAGTTTGCGATGAATTCGGTCTCTATTCTGTACAATGTAAAACCTGCAACAAATTAAGATGAATCTTCAGGATGTTACACCCCTCATTCTAACGTTCAACGAGGCACCAAATATTGGTCGCATATTAGATCATCTAGCTTGGGCAAAACGAATTGTTGTTGTAGATAGCTATAGCACTGATAGCACTATCAACATTCTAAAGTTGCATCCTCAAGTTGAGATCTTTCAACGTCAATTTGATACTCATGCTAATCAGTGGAACTATGGGTTAGCTCAAGTTCAAACAGAGTGGGTGCTGTCTTTGGATGCTGACTATATTGTGCCTGAAGCACTTGTCTCTGAAATTAACACTTTATCCAATGCATCCGAAGTTGATAGCTACTCTATTCGGTTTAAATATTGTGTGTTTGGAAAGCCGCTTCGAGGAACTATTTTGCCACCCAGACAAGCGTTATTTCGTCGCCAGAAAGCAACTTATATTGATGATGGGCATACTCAAGTTTTGCAAGTCTCTGGTCAATATGCAATGTTGGATAGTTATTTTCATCATGACGATCGTAAACCCCTGAGCCGTTGGCTTTGGGCGCAAGATCGATACATGGCATTGGAGGTCAAGAAGTTGCTTTCAACGCCAGAACAGGAATTGAGCTTAGGCGATCGCATCCGCAAAAGCAAAATTCTAGCGCCGCTCGTAATTCTGATTTACTGCCTATTTCTCAAAGGCGGTATCTTGGATGGGTGGGCAGGCTGGTACTATGCCTTTCAACGAGTGCTGGCTGAGATTCTACTCTCAATTCATTTAATCGAGGCAGAAGTTTCCTCTCAAAAACAGTAAATATAGAAATTTTTTGTACCCCTTTTTTGTACCCCATTTTCATACCCCTATGTAGCATCAGCTTCATGCACGCGCTTTGAAAAAGATTACGTCAGCGACACAGCATTTGATCAAAGGGATTGAACTAATCGTATGTGAAAAAAGGCTTCCCGCCAAGTTGTCTGAAAATCTAGCTGTGCAAGGATTTGGTTATTTGAAGCGGCGATTTCAAAATAAAATCACGCCTCTTCATACTGAAAACTTTGTATTGTTATATCTTCCTAAGCTTGGACATCGATACATTTATCAGATTCTGCATTATTTCAGTTCATCCCCCTCGCAAATTGTTTTTATTTGGAATTTTAATTTAGAAAATTACATCAAATTAACTCATGAGGGACGAAGGCTTTTTACAATTAAAAATTTAAAGATTGTTTCAACTCCTTCATGCGGTCTGAAACCAAAGGCAATTGTGAGTTCTGAAAAAGATGAAATTGGAGCGTTTGATAAGGTTCCAGTTCAGATCAAGATAGAGACAGACGTATCAATACCTGTTGATAAGGGCGAGGGTGATACTTTCATGTTGCCCTATGGTATTCATCCTTTTTTGCTACAAAATTATGATCAGTTTAGCCAGGAGATCCAGAAATTCAGAGACCAAGAGCGGCATATTTCAATTTTTTTTGCGGGTAATACAAGATACGAAGAAACCCGATATTTGATCGAGCAATCTTATCATGTCCCTTCGCGCGATCGCTGTGTAGAGTTTTTATTGGAAAATTCTTCACAGCTTAAGATTGTTGAAATTCGTAACTTTAAGCAAAGGCAACAAATTCTTGCCCAGGCTAAGCAGTATCAAGCTTACTCGGTTGTGCTCTGCACTAGCAAAGGGTTGGCAGAAAATTGGCTACGGGAGTTAGCGATCGCGGATTTCTTTCTGGCATTACCTGGCTGGTATATGCTGATGTGCCACAACGCAATTGAAGCGATGGCAGTTGGATGTATCCCAATTTTGTCTTATGAAAATTGGTTTTCGCCTGCATTAGTGCATGGCAAAAACTGTTTTGTTTATAAACAGCTAGAGGACTTGCCTAAACTAATTAGCCACATTAATCATATGAGCAAAGAAGAGATTTCAGAGATGAGAGCAGCCGTAATAAATTATTTTGATTGTTATCTAAATCCTTCAAAAATCGCTGCTTTTCTCCTACAATATCAGGGTTCCAAGCTTCATTTATACATTAACAATGAAGATTCCAAAACCCTACGAAACGTGAATAATAGCTCTATTCTCTGTCGTGGAGGCAGCCTTCAATCTCTGTTGGAGACAATGTGATGCAAATGGAAAGCGTTTCTCAAACATAATAAACGCAGTACAGTAGTAAGTAGGGGTTCTACCATGCTAACTACTTACTGTGTTTACGCGATTTCGGCTGCCTCGGTGCATCGCCTTTGTTTTCGTTCTGCTTGGCGTTGGCTATATTCCAACTAGGCTTGCCATCGCTCAACAACAAGCCCCCGATCCGGAAGTTATTTTGATCTTGGGCGGGTCGAGCGATCGCGAAAGTTTTGCGGCTCAACTTGCCCTTCAGCAGCCTCAATTGACCATTTGGGTGTCTTCAGGTTCTCCTGATGCGGCTAACATTTTTCGCCAAGCTGGAATTCCCTCGTCCCAATTACGGTTTGATCGCCGCGCCACAGATACTGTTACCAATTTCACAACCACTGTGAGCGATTTCAAGCGGCGCGGTATTCAGCATGTGTATGTGGTGACGTCGGATTATCACATGGATAGGGCATCTGCGATCGCAACAATTGTTTTAGGAAGCCAGGGCATCGCGTTTACTCCGCTCAGCGTTTCTGGAGAGCATCGCCAAGAATCACAACTGCGAGTTCTACGAGATGTTGGGCGATCTGTAGTGTGGCTAGTAACAGGACGAACTGGAGCGAGCTTAAAACGTCGTTCACTTACCCGATAATGAACCCCAAAATAGTCTTTTGGATTTTTATTGCACTTGGTGTTGCCATTCTGAGTGCTGAACTGATTTTACGATTTGTTGTTGGGCTAGGCACACCGCCCTTGTGGCAGGCGGATGAGGAGACGGGCTATCAATTTCAACCAAATCAGGAGGTTTATCGATTCGGTAAACGGATAAAATTTAATCAGTACTCTCAGCGATCGGACGAGATTGTGCTTCCGAAACCCTCAGATACGCTGAGAATTATGATGCTGGGCGATTCTGTACTTAATGGTGGAGTATTTAGCGATCAGCAGCAAACAATCACGGAACTGTTCAAAGTTCGCCTTGCCCAAACAGAATCCAAAGCAGAATCCAAAGTGGACGTGCTGAATGCAGCGGCTGGTGGGTGGGGGATTGGCAATGCTGTCCGGTATCTGCAAAAATTTGGCACTTTCGAGAGTGATGTCGTCATCTTTCAAATTGGAACGAGTGATTTAACCCAGCCCATGAGTCAGGGAAAGCATATTGGGCAGTCGCCAAGCTTTCCCGATCGAACCCCCTCTTGTGCGATCGAAGAAGCTTGGGTACGCTACATTGTGCCACGATGGCAACGATTGAAAAAAGCGGCGGTTGTGGCGTCAGAACCCGCTTCAGAGACTTCGTTCAAGCCCTTGCGGTCGAACGCTACTGAACTGTTTAGCCAGAATATGCAAACGCTGAAAACAGCCATACAACAACTCAAAGCCAAGCAGATCCCTGTGATCGTGCTTTATACGCCCAATATTGATGATGTGGGTCTCACAGGTACAGTGCCAACCTATAAGCCTGAGTTTTTCAACCTCCTAAATTCGCTTCAGGTGCCCGTTGTAGACATCCAAGCCGCTTGGGCAAACCTGCCCGACACTACGATCGCGAGTTATTATGCCGATCACATTCATCCAACCGAAACGGGCAACCGTGCGATCGCAGATTTACTGTTTCAGCAACTCTGTACCCAATCAAAATCAGCTTGGTGCAGACCATCGGCTCAAATTTAAGTCACCTCGACTTTGAGTTCTTTAACCTCAACCAAGGCGTATGGAGACAACGATGAAAAATCTGCTGCGAAATTTTCAGTCTCTAAAACAGGCGAAGAATTTATACCAATTTAATCTGTAAATTCTACAGATGTGCGACTTCCCCCAACCCCTCTTTAGTCAAGAGAGGATCTGGAAAGCCCCTCCTGACCAAGGGGGATGCCGTAGGCAGGGGGTCGAGGATCTGTCGCCGTGAAAAATCAATTGGGTATTAGTTTTATTCTCGACTTCGCACATCATTAAACTACAGGAGATCTTCTCAAATGCCGAGCCTTTGGAACCGTAGACAGTTTCTCACGCTTTTGGGTGGAAGTGCCCTTTTACCGAGTGCCTGTCAGAAAGTCGAGTCTCGTCCTGCTCAGCGAGCAGCCTCTTTTACAATCTTTGATGGTCTAATCTATGATCAAAAGCCCAATGCTGGACTAAAGCCAATTCGGGTCGACGATCGCGGCTTTTGGAAGAACAAAGATGATCGATCGCAGCCCGATCGAGAAGCTTGCCAACAAAATGCCCGTGCCGCAGCAGGGCAGTTCTCCCATTTTGTGATCGACATCGAACATTGGAAGGTAAACATCAACCAAGACCCGAAAGCGGAAGTTCAACAAAGCATCGATAAGCTTTTACAGGTCATTGAGTGGATGCGAGAGGCTGCCCCTTCTCTCAAGCTTGGAGTTTACAGCATACCGCCGATTCGCGATTACTGGACGCCCGTGCGAAACTTACCAGGAGGGCGTTCAGGCTGGAGGACAGCCAACCAATTCCTCAAACCGATCGCTGATGCTTCTGATTTTCTCGCACCTTCTCTTTATACTTTTTATACAGATATTCCCGGATGGGTGACCTATGCGAGTGCAAACATCGAAGAAGCACAGCAATTTGGCAAACCCGTTTACCCGTTTCTCTGGTGCCGGTATCACATCAGTAACCGTGAGCGGCGCAATCAATTCATCGCAGGAGACTATTGGCGAACCCAGCTAGAAACCGTGCGCGATCGCGGAGCCAATGGCTTAGTTCTATGGGATTGGGCAGGGCATGACGAGCCGAGAACCAATGTCTTAGATACTCAACAAGCCTGGTGGCAAGAAACTGTCAAATTTAAGGCTGCTCTGTGATCTTCATTGTTCTAAACGCTATTGTTCTAAACCCTAAAGCACTGTGAGCTTGATTCATCTCAACAACTATACGCTTGGGGAATACACCCCAGGCGCGCCCGTTTGGAAGCAGCTTTTGTGGTTTTTCATCGGTGATCCGGTCGTTAGAAGCCGCCTGCTCCCCGTGTCGAGTGTCAAAGTTTGGATGCTGCGATCGTTTGGTGCAGCGATCGGGCAAGGCGTCCGAATTAAGCCGGGAGTGCGGGTTAAGTTTCCTTGGCGGTTAACGATCGGGAATCATTGTTGGATCGGAGAAAATGCTTGGTTTGACAACCTTGCCCCGATTGTTTTGGGCGATCATATCTGCGTTTCTCAATCGGTGTATTTCTGCACTGGAAATCATGACTGGACGGCGGCAACGTTTGATTTGCATGTGGCTCCGATCACCGTCGAATCGGGTAGCTGGTTAGCAGCACGATCTACGATCGCACCCGGTGTTCAGATTGGTGAAGGAGCCGTATTGAGCCTGGGTAGTGTTGCGGCGCGATCGCTGTCTCCCTGGACAATCTATGCAGGAAATCCGGCTGTTGCCATTAAGCCCCGCGTGATCAAAAACAGCTTTTCCTCCGCCGAACTTCTCGCCCCCAGCTAAGTCATGAAAATTTCAATTATTACGGTTGTCTTTAATGGCGAGTCTACCATTAGAGATACGATTCACTCTGTCTTGTCGCAAGATTATCCTGATATTGAACATATTATTATTGATGGCGCTTCAACTGATGGCACCCTCAATATTATCAAAATGTATTCTGATCGCCTTGCTAAGGTGATCTCTGAACCCGATAGCGGCATTTACGACGCGATGAATAAAGGGCTTCGTTTGGCATCAGGCGATGTCATCGGCATTCTTAATTCTGATGATTTTTATGCCGATACAACCGTTATTTCTAGCGTAGTTAAACACTTTGAGCAGACGCAAGCCGAGTCAGTTTTTGGTGATTTGGTTTATGTTACCTCTAGCGATCGCAATAAAGTGATCCGATATTATAGTTCAGCGAAATTTAACCCGGATCAATTTGCGTACGGCTGGATGCCTGCTCATCCTACATTTTTTGTAAAACGCTGGGCATACGAGCGTTATGGACTCTTTAAGACCGATTACAAAATCGCCGCAGACTATGAATTGCTGACTCGGTTTCTTGCTAAGCATCGGTTGTCTTACAGCTATTTGCCAAAAATCATGGTGAAGATGCGGGCAGGAGGGGTTAGCACGACAAATCTAAAAAGCAATTGGATTTTGAATCGAGAAATTATTCGAGGCTGCGCTGAAAATAATATTCAGACCAATATGCCCAAAGTTCTTTCTAAATATTTCACTAAAGTATTTCAACTTGTTGCTCGACCCACATGAAGCTTTTAGTTACTGGTGCTAGTGGATTTGTGGGAACGGCGTTTTGCCTAGCACCACAATTGCCGCATACCTCTGTTTATGGGGTTGTTCGGTCGGATCATCAAACTCAGTTGCTTCCGCCGCAGGTGAAGCCAGTGATTGCTGAGTCGTTGTCTGACCTCGCGGCTCGTCATGACGTTTTATCTCAGATCGATTGCATTGTGCATCTCGCGGCTCGTGTGCATGTGATGCATGATTCGGTCAGCGACCCGTTAAGTGCCTTTCGGGCGGTGAATACGGAGGCGACTAGAGAGCTTGCGATCGCAGCCGCCAAATCCGGAGTTCGCCGCTTTGTTTATCTCAGTTCAATCAAAGTTAACGGTGAAGGGCAAGCTAACCCTTACACCGAATTGTCTACGCCGTCACCTCAAGATCCGTATGGCATCAGCAAAAGGGAAGCTGAATGCGCCTTGCACGCTGTTGCGGCTGACACCGGTTTAGAAGCGGTCATCATCAGACCGCCGCTCGTTTACGGCGCAGACGTGAAAGCCAATTTTTTGCAGTTGATGCGGCTGGTAAAGCGCGGAGTTCCCCTGCCGTTTGGTCGGGTTGAGAATGCTCGAAGCTTGGTCTATGTCGGGAATTTGGTGGATGCTATTTCTGCCTGTGCCGTCCATCCTGCTGCTCCGGGGCGCACCTTTTTGGTCAGTGATGGTGTTGCTGTGTCCACACCTGATCTGATTCGCAATCTTGCGATCGCGCTAAATTCTCCTGCACATTTGTTGCCAATTCCTCCGGATACACTGAGATTTTTCGGAAAAATTACAGGTAAGAGTGCTGCAATCGATCGGTTACTGAGTTCTTTAACGATCGACGATCGCGCCATTCGCCAAACCCTCGATTGGCAGCCGCCGTTTACCTTTCAACAAGGGTTAAAGGCAACGGCAACTTGGTACAACACAACTCATTGACTTGACTACAGCAATTTGTAATTTAGTTTGTAACTCGCCTTTGTCATTGCATCGCCTTTACCTGCTTTATACACTCTCACGACTGATTCTGTCTACGACATCCTTCCCGTGCATCTTTGTTGAAGGCGACGCTGCGATCGCCAATTACGAACTGCGTTTTTGATGTAGAAATCAGTTTCTGTTTTTTGACTATGAATATTCTTCCAGCGTTTTTAGCAACGAGTGGAGCGCTTAGTTTTCTTTTTGTAGGATTAATCCGACGGTATTTCAGTTCGCATTTGCTTGACATTCCAAATCATCGAAGTTCGCATACCCAGCCGACTCCGCGTGGTGGTGGATTAGGATTTGTGACAGCGTTTGCTCTTACTAGCGTATTAATGCTTTTTTTAGGTTCTAATGCGGTAGAACCAATATATTTATTTCAACTCTGGACAGTGTTAGTTCCGCTTGTAATTATTGGTATCTTTGATGATCGCGGAAATGTTCCTGCTAGAGTTCGCTATTTTGTGCAGTTAACAACGGCTGGAATCGCAGTCTACTGGTTTGGTGCGTTTCCTCAGCCTTGGTTTGCCTCGCTTGGAATGTGGGGCGCGATCGTGGCGATCTTGCTAACCGTAATTGGCATGACGGCGCTGATTAACTTTTACAATTTTATGGATGGGTTAGATGGGTTGGTGGCTAGCGTCTCTGCTATCCAGCTTGCATTTCTAGCGATCGCGCTCAATCAGCCGCTTTTCATGATTTTGGTTGTAGCGCTCTTGGGCTTTCTCTGGTGGAACTGGTCGCCCGCAAAAATCTTTATGGGCGATGTAGGCAGCACGGTGTTAGGCGCAACCGTATCAGTGGCTTTACTCTCTGGGGGAAATGCGCTGCTCGCCCACTCTGGAAATGCTGGGCAAGCCTGGTCATTGCTGGCGATCACCTTGCCGCTGGTTATGGATGCGATTTACACCTTGGCGCGGCGATTGGTTCAGAAAGAAAATATCTTTAAACCTCATCGCTCTCACATCTATCAGCGTTTGCAGCAGACAGGATGGTCTCATGGGCAGGTTGCTACTAGTTATAGTCTCAGTGCAGGCGCGATCGCGGCAAGTCTATATTGGTGGGGCACCTCTGGGGCATGGGTGAGCCTGGTGTCGATCAGCGTGGTTCTTGTGCTGGCTGAGCGCTATCTAACCCGTCGCCAAGGCACTCGAATGCGGACAGCGCTCTATTCTTTTGTGAGAAACTCTTTTGCTGGCACACGGGCAAGTTAGCCAGAAGAACAGCTATTGCTGGTACTGAGCTATTACTGATACTGGCGTAAGTAACTTTACCCAACGTGTCAAGGATCTGAACTGAAAATTTATGAAGAAGCAGTAAAGCAAGCGGAAATGCCTCTATCTTCTAGGTAAAATGCAGGACATAGACTCGAAATTCTGACCTCAGCCATTCATCGCGCTGTCATCTGTCCGATCGCAAATTTTGCATGGACAGAGAACGAAAAGGCATCTACATCAGGTATCGGTTTGGGCGACTTACAAGATCAAGGGGTACGCAGCAGTGAAATCGAGGCAGTGAAATTGAGACGTAGCGCGCCGTTTATCTTGGAATAGGGAATGAACAGCATCTTAGTGATTGAAGATGATGCAGATATTTTAGAAAATATTGAAGAAATTTTAGAGCTTCAAAACTTTCGTGCGATCGCAACAAGAAATAGCTTGGCTGGGCTAGAACTGGCACGAGAAGAAGTTCCAGATCTGGTGATTTGTGATGTCATGATGCCGAAGCTTGATGGCTTTGGTGTACTCAATCAATTGCGGCAAGATGCAACCACCGCAACAACACCGTTTATTTTTTTAACGGGTCGCGCTGAACGCGCTGACGTGCGAATGGGTATGGAACTGGGCGCAGACGACTATCTGACAAAACCATTTACCAACGAAGAATTGGTGCGAGCTATCAAGGGCTGTCTAGACAAGCACGCTAGACTGGCACAACAGTACGAAACGAAGGTTCGGGAGGCTCAATCTCTAGAAAAGCAACTCCAAGTTAGTCAGGAGTTGGCTGAGATTAATGGAATTCTCTTGCAAAAGCTCTCTCAAGGGTTACGCCATCCGGTTTCTAACATTAGCATTGCAACTTACATGCTAAAGCAAAGTTTGTCTGAGACCGATGCTCAACGCTATATTGCCATTTTAGAAGAAGAATGTGCGCGAGGCACCTCGTTGCTGAATGAAGTTTCTGGCTTACAAGAATATCTAAACCCTGCAAAATTAAATATTTTGCGCGGCAAGCTCAAACTGCGCGCCCCCTTGTAATGCGTCTATAAACTTGGGGGTGTCATTAAAAAACAGGCTTGTGACAAGCGCGTGGTCAGAGCTAAACGACACGCCAGTTTGGTGATGGCACACTCTGCCATTCTAACCTCTCTCTTACTTGCGGGAGAGGGGTTGAAATGTTGCTTCTCTTTTGCGTGCATCCATTCCTATTCTCGGATCTGAGTGACGCTTTTTATGATCCTGTACCGATTGCGATCGCAGTTGCTTAGATTACTCAATTCGCTCCACTAGCATTAGCTTTAATAGACGGGTATGCTTACCGTGAATGTTGTCCCTACTTCAATTTCGCTGTCTAAGCTGATATTTCCCCTGTAGATGTCTACACATTGTTTTACGATTGCTAATCCTAATCCTGTTCCAGATATTTTTTCTACATTACTAGCGCGATAAAACGAATCAAATAAACAGTGTTGCTCGCTTAGCGGAATGCCAATTCCTTGATCCTTAATCTGAAATATAAATGCATCAGGCTGGCAATCTAAATCGATGTAAATTCTTCCCCCGTCTGGTGAATATTTGATGCTGTTTGAAAGCAAATTAACCAAGATTCGCCGCAATAACGTTATGTCTACCGCAGCATTCAAGGTTTGAATGGGCATCTGTTTGCTACAGCAGGAAAAGATAATCTTATGCTGTGTACTTTGTTGGGCTTCTTCTACTAGCTCCGTGCAAAACCGGATAATATCTGTTGGCACAGGCTGGAGCGCTAGGTGATGTTGCTCGGTGCGACTCAGAAGTAAGATATCTTCTAGCAGTTGCGTCATTTGTTTAACTTTGTTCTGAATTCGTTGAAAATGCTTCTGTTTTCTAGCGTTATTCAGATGGTTAGCCCCGCCAAACTCTGGCAAGTTGCTCATTGTCTCCAAAATTCCGATGGATGAGGAAATTACGGCTAAGGGCGATCGCAGGTCGTGAGAAACTTCTGCCAAAAATCGAGACTTAAGGTGATTCAGCGCTCTCTCGTGGGCTAGCGCGTCTTGCAGAGCCGAAGGCGACGGCATAGCAGAAAGAGCGGTTTCTGAAGCAGTGTTGGTTTCTAAAGTCTCTGGTTCTGCTATGGCTTGGCTAATGGTTGCAAAGCAGAGCGGCTTATTTGTGTAGAGATCCCGGACGATAAACCATTGGCAAGCCGTTGCGATCGTAGCGCCGGTTTGGGCATGGGTAAAGCGCAGAGAGCCTTGCCAGTGCCCATGCTGTAGTACGGTCGGTAATATTTCTGATAAAGTGGCTTGATCCTCGCTGTTGACTGTTTCTGCCAACCCCATTCGATGGCTGGCTTCAAGCCCAAAAAGCCCCAGCAGATCCTGTCCGGCTGGGTTCATAAACAGCCATTGCCCGTCGAAGGAGACTGTTCCAATGAGAGCAGGGCTGCTATAGACCAGAGACGCCAGCCAAGACTGCTCTAGCCCTGTACACAAGCGATCTCTAGAAATGTCGCACTGCGCGATCGCCTCTGACAAACATGGAAAACCCGTCTCTTCTGCCCCGTTATCTTGGGGAGGCTGAACCCGGTGATACACCGGTGGGTAGTGCAGCGTTTGAGGGCTGCTCACCCGAAGTGCTTGCTGAGTAGATCCCATCGCAGATTACCCCTCTGTGGTGCTACTGCTTACTGAGGCAAGTTAGTCCAACTAAACTTCAGTAATTACTGGCACTCTATTCTTAGTTTCACCTATGGTATCCGTAGAAATTCGGGTGTCTTTATCGTTTCTTCATCTTGCGATCCAAGCATCATCGGCTACTTTGCAGACAGCAGGCAAGCACAGCAAGGTTCTGTTTAATCTAGAAGAATTTACTAAACTCTAAAAGAATTTACCAAAGTTGCTTTATTTTCCTCCTGTGCAATACGCAGATCCGTAGAATGAATAACCGTAAGGATACAGAAACTCGAAAGCACAAGATCAGATGGCTCATCAACTTCTTAGAAGTTGAGAGAGCAGGAGAGACTAGCAGTTAAGGCATTCAAGAAAATTATGCAAGTGCTAAAAGATACAAACTGTTGTGAATTTCTGCCGCAATTTGAGAGTGATTGATCCGGGAAAGTACGGCTTATAAACCTAAACCTTATCCGTGTTTTCTTTGATCAGATCAGCCCTGCAAGATAAGTGATTGAACGATTATGAGTTAGAGTGTAAGTCGGTTAATCTATCAGTAACCACCAGATTGAGCGCAGTTTAACGTTTTTGCTCTAAGATTTGTTTTGGTTTGCTCCGAGAAGAGCCAGCGATCGCTCACGTTAAGCTTACTGATATCCTTCATACAAAATTTACGAGAATTTTTCTTGCACAACTGAGTTTTTAAGTAAGTATTAGTGATGGTACAGGGATGCAATAGGCACCATCGGCTAGCAGTACTTAGGTCTGTGTTGATGGCTGGCTAAAGGGTCACAGCGATTCGTTTCGCGAAGTTCTAAACGATCGCATATTTTGGTTTTGAGATCACGACTGGTGCTTCGTCGCACCCTTAAAGAGAATTCAGAGTGCTCTACCACTTCACGCCCAGATGCGATGGTCTTTCTAGTTTGACTGAATTTCTGGGCAGTTGAAACTCTACCTTCTCATCGAATGCCTATAAAGAATTTTGCCTGCGAGGATTAAGTCTATGCGAGATCGGTTTTCGGTTTCTTATGCATTATCTTATCTGTCTCGAACTGACTTATCTATTCGTTGCTTTAAGGTTGTGATTCAGTTGCCTCAGCGATTGCGGCGGTATATTCTTTTTGCAACTGATGGAGTTATCTTTCTAGTTGCAACTTTTGTTGCCCTCAATTTGCGCTTTGATGATCTTCCTCTAGTTGAAAAAATCATTACTTATAGAGACATCATTCTTTTTGTTGTTCCTATTAAGTTTTGCATTTTCTATTTCCTAGGCATGTATCGCCCTCTACTACGGCACACCGGAGCAGGGATTCTTTGGCTTGCTCTTCGCTCGGTTATTCTGAGTGAGGCGGCATTGAGCGCAACTGGTTCCCTCCTCGGACTTTCACTGCTACCTCGATCGGTACAGATCATTTCTGCATTGGTGACATGGATTGCTGTTGTCGGATTTCGGTTTTCGATGCGGCAAGCCCTGTTGCTTGCTGAGCTAGCCCCCAAATCACGTCCAAAAACTCGCGCTGCGATCGCAACGGCATTTCAAAAAACAGAACGCATTGTGATTTACGGTGCAGGATCAGCCGGGGTGCAACTTGCTCAAGCCCTCGATCGCGAATTGACCTACGACGTGATTGCCTTTGTCGATGACAACCCCGATATTCAAGGTCGATGGATTGAGAAGACTCAAATCTACGCGCCGAGCCTGCTCAGAACGCTCATTGGGCAGCACCAAGCTACCATCGTGCTGTTAGCCATTCCGTCTGCAACTCCCCAACAAAAGCGCCGCATTTTGCAGACACTGAAAGGCTTGCCCGTCCAGGTGAAGACGGTTCCCACGATCAGCGAAATTTTATCGGGAAAAGTGCCCATTGGTCGCATCCGTAATGTCGATATTTCTGATCTGCTAGGGCGCGAAGAAGTGCTTCCTGATCCTAGCCTGCTGCGGGTCAATATTACCGATAAGTCGGTGCTAGTGACAGGCGCGGGCGGCTCGATCGGCTCGGAGTTGTGTCGGCAAATTGCTCAACAAAATCCTCGGCGGTTGGTGCTGTTTGAACTCAATGAATTTGCGCTGTATTCGATTGATGCAGAGTTGGCAGAAACCTATCCTCATATTCCTCGCATAGCGTTTTTGGGATCGGTGACCGATGCAAAACGATTGGAAGAAGCATTTACTCAATATCAGGTGCAAACGGTCTATCATGCGGCGGCGTATAAGCATGTTCCCTTAGTTGAAGCAAATCCGGCTCAAGGTATTCTCAATAACGTCCATGGAACGCTAGTGACTGCTCGTACGGCTGATAAATGTCGCGTCGAGACGTTCGTGTTGATCTCCACGGATAAAGCTGTGCGTCCTACGAACGTGATGGGAGCAACAAAACGCACCGCAGAATTAGTGCTGCAAGCGTTAGCGGCTGATTCAACGCTGCACACGCGATTTGTGATGGTGCGCTTTGGCAATGTTCTAAACAGCAACGGCTCGGTTGTGCCGCGCTTTCGGCAGCAAATTGCTATGGGTAAGCCAATTACACTCACCCATCCTGGAATGACTCGTTATTTTATGTCAATTCCAGAAGCCTCTCGGCTCGTGATCCAAGCGGGGGCAATGGGGAAAAGCGGTGAAGTCTTTTTGCTCGACATGGGAGAACCTGTCAAGATCTACGATTTAGCCATTCAAATGATTGAGTTAAGTGGGTTGGTGCCCGGTGAAGATATTGAAATTGAAATCACAGGTTTGCGACCGGGCGAAAAGCTGTACGAAGAACTTTTGATTGGGGCAGATGCCCAAGCCACGAGCCATCCTAAAATTTACGGAGCCAGAGAAGCGATGATTCCGTGGAATATCCTAGAGCCACTGTTGGATCAGCTTTTTATCGCCGCGCATCAAAACAATCAGATCAAGCTGCGATCGCTTCTCCAGTTGGTTGTGTCTGAGTACAATCCTCAGCCTGCCAGTGCCCTTGGCGGGTCGCGCAACTCGGAAGGAACCCTACCTCGAAACGGATGAGCACATGAGTTTTAATGGATAGGCGTGGTGCTTCAGTTGGTCTGATAGCTCATTCCTGGAAGGTGTTTGATGAGTCCTAGCAACTCCAATTGCAACAGCGCACTTGTCACCAATGGTGTTTCCATTTTCGTGTGCTGAAGGATTGCATCAAGCGATGCAGAACTGTGGCTTTGAGTGATGGACTGAATAGAGTGTAGGACTTGCGTTAATTCGCTACTTAGATCAAGAAGCGTCAACTGCATTTCTAGCTGAGTGTTGGAATCTAGTTTGGGTATGGCTCCTAGCGTTTCTAATAGTTCTGCTTCTCCTAAAATCAGTTGTGCTCCTTTATTAATCAGGGTCAGACAACCGCTTGATTTAGGGTTATCTAAACTTCCGGGAAGCGCATAGACATCGCGTCCATACTCATTGGCTAAGTGAGCCGTGATCAAAGCGCCCGATTTTTTGGGCGCTTCTATGACCAAAACTGCACGAGACAACCCTGCAACAATTCGGTTTCGGCGCGGAAAGTGCGTGCGATCGGGCAACGTTCCTGCCGGATATTCGCTCAGGGCTAGCCCTGTCTTGAGAAGCTGATCGTATAGCAGATGATTGCGGTATGGATACACGACATCGATCCCGGTTCCCAGCACTGCGATCGTGGCTCCTCCCACTTCTAGACAACTCCGATGGGCTTCGGTATCAATGCCATCTGCCAACCCAGACAAAATCACAAACCCGTTTTGTGCCAAGGTTGCACTCAGTTTTCGAGTCCAGCGTCTGCCATAGTCCGATGGGTTGCGCGTGCCGACAAGCGCGATCGCAGCGACCCGATCCAAGTCTTTTAGCACGGTGATTTGCCCCCGGTAGTACAGCACAGCAGGCGGATCAGGAAGATCGAACAATAAGCGAGGATAGTGAGGGTCGGCAGGGGTGAAAAAGTTAGGATTCTGGCGTTCGTGAGTTTGGAGTAGCGTCAGAGGATTGAGCGTGGCGCGTTCGGCAACAAGTGCGATCGCGCTGGCATGACCAATTCCATCAATTTCGGTCAACTCGTTAGCGTTGGCATCCCAAGCCGCAGACAACCGCCCAAAGTGCAGATACAACCGTTTCAGTAAAACTGAACCCATGCCTGGAATCTGCGACCAAGCTAACCAAAAAGCCCGTTCCATTCTCTCTTCGTCCTACGCTGCGATCGCTTTCAGTATTCCCAGCGTGCGAGAAAGGGCAAATGGTCTAATTCCTTCAAGCGTCGTACCCCTGAAGAGCGGTGTTCTCTCCGGTTCTCTCGAAGGGCTACCTCCTTTTCGCGGTTTGATTGCTATTCTGAGTAAGGCATTTTAGCGCACGGTTAGACCTTGACTCAAACTCCTCGCCAGTTAGCATTTATCGCCCTTCGATCGATTCATAAAGGCGCATTTGCCGATGGCGCTGTCGATCAGGCGCTGCATCAGAGTAATTTAGCCCTCCTTGATCGCCGCCTCCTGACCGAGCTTGTGTATGGGACAGTTCGCCGTCAGCGCACCTTGGATGCGTTGATTGATCAATTTGCGAAAAAGAAAGCGGCTCAACAGCCACCCGATCTGCGTCTGATCTTGCATTTGGGCTTCTACCAATTGCGGTATCTGAGCCAGGTTCCAGCATCGGCGGCGGTTAACACAACGGTTGATTTGGCGAAACAAAATGGGTTTGTAGGATTGGCGGGCTTTGTAAATGGAGTGTTGCGGCACTATCTTCGCGCTAGCGAGACGAGCGATCCGCTGCTGCTGCCATCCGATCCGTTAGGTCGTCTTGGAGTCTTGCACAGCCTGCCCGATTGGGTTGTGCAAGTTTGGAGCGAGCAATTTGGCTTGGAAGAGACCGATCGTCTGTGTGCGTGGATGAATCAACCGCCGCCGATCGATCTGCGAATCAACACGCTGCGAGCGACCCTCGATCAAGTAGAAACTGCCATGAACGCTGCCGGAATCGACGTTAGACGCATTCCTCTGCTGCCCCAAGCGCTGCGATTGCCGGTCGGGGCAGGAGCTATTCAAACGCTGCCGGGCTACCAAGACGGGTGGTGGATGGTGCAAGACAGCAGCGCCCAGTTGGTGGGATATCTCGTCGATCCGCAACCGGGAGACACGATCGTGGATGCGTGTGCGGCTCCGGGAGGAAAAACAATGCACTTGGCGGAGTTGATGCAAGATGAAGGGATCGTTTGGGCGTGCGATCGCGCGGCGGCTCGGCTCAAAAAGCTACAGCAAAATGTCGATCGCCTCGGTCTGCACTCAGTGCATCTTCAAACAGGAGACAGCCGAACTCTGCCGCAATTTGTGAACACCTGCGATCGCGTATTGATTGATGCGCCTTGCTCAGGATTGGGAACCTTGAATCGTCATGCGGATGCCCGGTGGCGACAAACTCCCGACAGCGTTCAAGACTTATCGCAGCTTCAACAAGATCTGCTCACGGCGGCTGCCACCTGGGTCAAACCTCAGGGCGTCATGGTCTACGCCACCTGTACGTTACACCCGTTAGAAAATGAGGCGGTGATGGGTCGGTTTCTCACCGATCATCCAAACTGGAGCATCGATCGTCCTCCCCGATCTTCGCCTGCTGCCCCGTTTGTGACCAAAGCCGGATGGATCAAAGTTTTGCCGCATCGACATAAAATGGATGGGTTCTTTATGGTGCGGCTGAAGCGCCACGATCTATGACAAATGATTCTATGACAAATGATTTTAAAGCGCTTGTTAAGATTCTAATTGGTGCAGCGTGGCTCGATGGCAAGATTCAACCCGAAGAACGGCACTATCTACATCGGGTTGCTCAAGAAAAGGGAGTCGCTGATGATCCAGAAATTCAGCCGTTGCTCCACGAGTTGCGATCGGTCACGCCCGACGAGTGCTATCAGTGGGTGCAAGCCTATCTGGGCGATCATCCCACATCCGAAGCGTGCCAAAGTTTGATCGAAGTGATTAGTGGATTAGTGTATAGCGATGGTGCGATCGCAGACGAAGAAGCAAAGCTGCTGACCCGCCTGCAACTTGTCGATGCCCAGAGCGACGCCCTAAACTCGATGCATGCCAGGATATTGGCAGCCATCCGAAAGCTCTATCAACGGGGTGCTTCGCAAATCAGCTAAACAGAACAAAGACTCTGAGTAAAATTTGCGCTCAGAGTCTGCGGTCTGGGTTTTGACCGATTTTAGAAAATTTTATAAACCGGGCGTTTCTTCTTTTTCAACTTTTGGAACCGCATCGGGACGCTCTTTATCTTCCCAACCGACCGGACGTTTGGAGTTATACCATGCGATCGAGCCGATCGACACAGCCGCAATAAACCCAACGACGTAAACTGCTGTAAAGGAGACCGGAAACTGCATCCCGGTCTTAGACGTTACGTCTGTTGCGACTTCTAATAGAATATTCATTTAACAATTCTCCTGTGAATTTTTCGTTACAGCCAGCATATTAAAGTGAGTATACCAAGTCATCTTTCAAGAGTCCGAATTTGTGGATAAAAATCGAGCAGAAAGATATGCCGATAAGGGGAATACAAACTCAGAAAAAAGCAATTCAGCCTTTTTACTCCTTTAGGAATAAAAAGAAAATAAAGAGTCCTAGCTTGCTCTTTTCTAGCTCAGAGACGTAGAAGCCAACGCTCCTGGTTTCTTCAAATCCTCAACGTTAGGAAGCGAGGAATACAACCATTCCCCATCCACCCTTGAACCCTTCCTCCCTCTCTAACTCACGAATTTTTAGGAAGGCGGAAGGGGATCAGAGCCAACTGGGGCAGGTTCAGGTTCAGGAGGCGCTTCTTCGGCAACCGGGGGAGCGTCTTGCTCAGGCTCTGGTGGTGGTTCGGCAGCAGCAGGCTCTGGCGGCGGCTCCGGATAAGCTGGCTCCGGATCTTCTGGCTCAGAATAGGCTGGTGCAGAGTAGCTTGGCTCTTCATAACTCGGTTCTGCGGGGGCTTCTTCGTACCTGCGATCGCGGCTAGATTCCTCCGGATCAGCACCTGCCCCCAAAGATTGAATGCGACTTGGCTTCACCGGTTGCGCTTTGATGCTGCCTTTGCGAGTATCGAAATTATCAGCTACGTCAGGAAAGTTCTGAACAGGCATCCCCTTGACCACTTCTTTCATAAACTCGTGCCAGGTAAATGCGGCCGTAGAGCTAGCACCCCAGGTTGGCGAGTTGTCGTCGTTGCCCAGCCAAACCCCTGTCACAACTTGGGGAATAAAGCCGATAAACCAGAGGTCACGGGCTTTTTCAGAGGTTCCGGTTTTGCCTGCTACGGGGCGATCAAGTTGCGCCGCGCGTCCGGTTCCATCAGTGACCACGCCGCGCAGCATCCATGTCATAATCGATGCCGTTCCTGGATCAATCGCCCGCTTTGACTTATATTCCGATTGGTAAAGTACATTGCCCTTGCGATCGACGATCCGACGGATCCCATGGGGATCAACCGTGTTTCCCTGGGCAGCTAATGCGCCATAAGCACTCGTCAACTCCAGCAGATTCACTTCGTACGCGCCCAGCGACAAGGCATAGGTCGGTTCTAGTTTGGAGTGAATCCCCATATTTTGCGCCATTCTGATCACCGGACTAAATCCGACATCGATCAAGGTTTTGACTGCCACAACGTTGATCGAGTTGGTGAGCGCCGACTTAATCGACATCCAGCCAGAATATTTGTTGCTGTAGTTTTTGGGCTGGTAGCCGTCTACCTTAAACCGCTCATCTAAGTAGGAACGGTGGGGCGAAAACCCGGCTGCGATCGCAGCTGTATAGACAAATGGCTTGAACGTCGAACCGGGCTGACGTTGCGCCTGGGTGGCTCGGTTAAATTGGCTTTCTTTGTAGAAATCGTAGCCGCCCACCATCGAGCGAATTTCACCGTTGCGAGGATCAATGGCAACCAGCGATGCTTGCTTAAAGCTAGCGGCGGAGCCATCCACCTCGATCGTCTCTTTAACCGCTTTTTCGGCGGCTTTCTGCCAGGTCGCGTTCAGCGTCGTTTCAACCGTTAGCCCCCCCGCTTCGATCGCCTCTTTCGAGACATAGTTCGGCAACTGCTGCTGTACGTAATAGGTAAAATAGGGCGCATCGCTCTGAATTTTCTTTGGCTCACTCGGCTTTACCGTCAGGTCTTCTGCCTTCGCCGCTTGAGCTTCAGTGACAGATATATAGCCCGCCTCTACCATCTTGTCGAGAACATTGTTGCGCCGTTGTTGGGCTTTTTCTAAATCTTCTAACGGAGAATAGACGCTCGGAGCAGGGGGCAACCCTGCGATCGTGGCGGCTTCTGAAAGCGATAGCTGATTGACGGATTTACTGAAATAGATCCAAGCGGCGTCGCCTACTCCGTAAGCGTTAGAGCCAAGATAGACCAGGTTGAGATACTTTTCGAGCAGTTGCCGCTTGGCTACCGATCGCTCAAGCTTCTGGGCGATCATCGCCTCTCGAACTTTGCGAACGATACTGCGATCCTGGTTGAGGTAGACGATTCGAGATAGCTGTTGGGTTAAGGTGCTGCCACCCTCTACCAAGCCTCCCGATGTAATGTTACGCGCGATCGCGCGCCCAATGCCCTGAATGTCAATACCGTTATGCTCATAAAATCGCCGATCTTCCGACGCCACAAACGCATCAATCAGTTGTTTCGGCATCTGGTCGATCGTTAACTTCTCACGAGTTGCCGCGCCGAGTTGGTGCAAAACCGTTCCATCAGAAGCACGAATGGTCAACGTTCCACGCCGGGCAAAGGTCTGAATCTCAGCCGGATCGGGAAGGCTCCGGTCAATCTGCCATGAGATCAGTTTTGCTGCCCCAATGCCGCCCACAATCACGCCCAGCCACAAAAGACGACGACGAACCACCGGGCTTTTCAGGGGCGGAGGCAGCCGCCGCTCAAGGCGCTCTAACCGGGCGGTTGTAATATCCAAAGCACCTCGAATCCCGGCCATCTGAGGATGCCCCAGCAGCGTTGCAAGCCGTTGACCGATGCGAGAACGAGAGTTCCGCATACCCAAGCGGCGCTTTTGCTTTTTGCCTCCGTCGGTCATAGACTCTTGCCTGAGCCGAGAACGATCCGGACGAGTTGGAAGCCCTCGACGTTTCGAGCTATACTTTGCCACATTCGTGCCTCATCACACAAAGCTATCACTTCAATTCCTGGTGGAGTCGCAGCCTGTGACTTACAGTGACGGAAAGCGCCGAAGGAGTCAACCGTATCACCCAAGTGTGATTGCTCTCGGACTATACTTTTATACTGCAACTGAAAAACCGTCTCTACTGTTCGTAAAATTACTGAGTCTAGTGTACAGGAGTTGAAGGGACTTGTGACACTTAGATTGAGATTTTAGGTTGAGATTTTAGATTGAGATTTTTGAGATCTAAGCTCGCGCAAACCGTGGGCAGTCTAAAGTTCTGTGCTTACTTCTCAATGTCTGAGCAGAAGAGGCACAATCTAAACGCGAGTTTAGACGGCGGCGTGACCCAGTGCTAGGGCGGTAATCAGCATTCCGAACACCAAAAATGGTTGAGCGCTGGCTTGATACTTCACATCATTTTCAGTTGGGTTTCGCAAAAAATACATGTCCTGAAAGGTGATTTGAGGAATGATCATCAACAGCAGCAACGTCGCGTATAAATTTTGCTGAATGCTGATCAAGTAAGCCGCGACGCCTGCTTGAAACACATCAATCATCAATACACAAATCCAAGCGGCAGTGGAAACGCCAAACACAACGGGCAGCGACTTTAGCCCCAATTGCCGATCGCCCTCTACGCTCTTAAAGTCATTGACGATCGCAATGCCCAAGCCTGCCAAACTGTAGAACAACGTCAGTGCAATAATCGTCGGGTTCAAATCCCCAAACAACGCATGTCCTGTCCACCACGGAATGGCGATATAGCTGGCTCCCAGGGCAAAGCAACCGAGCCAGCCATTTTGCTTGAGTTTTAAGGGCGGTGCAGAATAAATGTACGAAAGCAAAGAACCGCCGATCGCTAAGACCGTAATGGTCGGAAAGTCATGCCCTGCCCAGCGATCTAGCACGTAAGCAATGCCAATGCCGCCTAACAGGAGAACCCAAATTTGAGTCACCACTTGAGGCAGGGAAATCGCCCCTGACGGGATCGGTCGGTAAGGTTCGTTGATGGCGTCGAGGTCGCGATCGTAGTAGTCGTTCATAATCTGGGTATAGCCCGTCATCAGCGGGCCCGCCAGCAGCATACAGGTGGCTGCTTTCAAGACATCTTCTAGCGACCAGGTATATAGCCCTGATGACGCTGCCCCGCAGATAATTCCCCACATCAGAGGAATCCAGGTGATTGGCTTCATCAGTTGGAGGCGAATCTTCCAAATCGAGGTTTCTTTTACGTCTGCGCCTTTCATGCCCAGCATTTGCCGGGTTTTAGCAGAACGATTGGCGTCACGGTGCTCCAAAGTATCGTTGCTGTTGGGGGAAGCGGGGGCGTTAGAGTCAGTTGGAAGGTTTGGAGTTGTGGAGTCTGTCATAACCGCATCTTAAAAGTTAGAACGAAATAATCAAATAGCCATCTTGGAACTTTGCACCGGTGACCGGTTGACCTCGGAGGGCGGGGGGAAGCGACACATTGCGGCGCTGATCGCCTGCTTCGATGGTGAGTTCCGGTCCGTACTGCGTCAGTTTGACTTGCTTTTTGTCAAACCCGGGTAAAAATAAGCTGACCTTGCGCTCAGCAATATTGATCGCGATCGGGCGAGGAGCTTGAGTTGCCTCCTCAAACTCAGGGAGCGCCTCGATTAACGGTTGCCAATCGTTGACGGGCTGATCGGGAATCGGCGATACCGAGAGCGGCTGAAATAGGTCGGCTTCGCTCAAGCGACTGGCTCGGTTGAGCAACACTCCTCCCACGGTTAGCCCGACTTGCTGAGCGCTGCCCCAGAGATAGCGTGCCACTGCGATCGCGCCGGGGTCGTCGGTGGTCACCAAATAGGCTGCCATCCGCTTTGGATTGTTCACCGCCTCCTTTCCCTGGTTGAGCAAATCATTCACCTGCCCCGTCGGTTGGGCAAAATTGTCTCCTGCAAAACTGGCATTGGTTAACACTGCGCTTGCCACAGGCTGAATAAACGGCGATAGGGTTTTTCCCAAATCAGAGTCGGCAAACACTTGACGAAACCGCCGAATATACCAACCGATCACGTCTGGCATTCCTAACATTCGCAAGGTGGTCTGGTCGCCCATGCCGTCGTAGACAATCACATCATAGTGCCCACTGCCGTCATACTCTCGCAAGGCATTTAGCGTTAGGGCACTGTCCATGCCGGGAAAGATGCCTAGCTCCTGCCCATACACTTCTCTAAAGAACGGTGTCCGCAAATATTGCGCTTCGAGTGCTTTAACTTCGTCCCAGCTTCGCTCTAGCAAAGGGGCGGTCTGAAGCTGAACAACCTGCAAATTGGGTGCGATCGCGTGCGGCTCAGCCCCAACATTCGCACCCACCGACAGCCCAAATGCAGGGCTTGGATCTTGTCCAATTAATAACACCCGCTTGCCTTGAGTGGCGAATTTTTTTGCTGCCGCGATCGCCAGCGTTGTTCGCCCAGTCCCACCTTTGCCAAGAAACGTCAAAATAAAAGCCATGTCCAGTCTTTAAAAAAGGGATAGAAAATAAAGTGCGGAGCTAAGGTTCTAACCGTCTCCACTGCCCGCACCTTTTCTATAGTATCGATTGCCTGGACTTGGAGATCGCCTAGTTATATTGCTCTAGCTCGTCTTCAAAAAACCAGGTGGCAAATTGATCATCAAACTGAATCAGCAGCCCAACGCCCTGCCCATCTACAACTTTAAAGTCGCGCACAACACCGACTTGCCCAAGCTTACTCACAACTGCTGGAGGAACGCGATCGCGCAACCGCCGCACGCGCACTTTCTGACCAATTTCCATTACATCTACTGATACATGACCATTCCAAAGTTTACCAGCATGTTGACTCCGAGAACATGCTTGCGGCTACAGAAGGCTGACAAGCAAGGCTGTTACCCCGCAGGCACAAATTCAATTTCGTTTGTCAAGGGGAAGATCACGTTGGGGGGACTCAGGGGACATTCTGAAGAATATCGAGAACTTCTGAACGCTTTTCTTTGCCTGTTAGGGCAATCTATCCAATAGGACGGGCGCTCTTGAGTATTCGCCCCGGTTAGCTCTGTTAACCTTTGCCCTCGCCTCCTAAAGCAACCTAAGACTCCGATTTTGGCTGATTCTTTGCTAGGAGAGGCGGCGAGGAGAAGGGCTGCCAGCGTTACGCTTTACTATCTGTTGATCTATGTTTGAGTTCCATGTTTTTGAGTCCCCTAGCGTAGAGGCATCCCCATGACAGTTGGCAGAAAACGGTTGACATCTCCTTTAGCAATTGGCGCTTACATTACGGCTATTGTCACTGTTGCTGGAGCGGCTTATGCGCTGAGTCAGCCTCGTCAAGACACGTCTGCATCGATCCAATCGACCTCTAATGCGTGGTTGCAAGCCAAAGAGCGCTCCTGCAAAACCGTTATTTTTGATCCGCATCCGCCCATCAATGTTCGTGCTACCCCGGTTGAGCAGAACGGCAATATTATCGGCGCGATCGCCAACGGGACAGAAGTGTCGATTGTGCTTGAAAAGGAGGGGTGGTATCAAATTAGCGCACCAGCCGCGGGTTGGATTTACAAAAAATTAACCAAAACCGACTGCGGCACGCCGAACCCGGTTGCCTCTCATGTCAGCATTCCGCCGGTTGTGCCGATCCAGTCTCCTACCATCGATCCAGGGGGGCGGCTGTTAGAAAAGGCGCTCTCCCACTACCAATCTGGTAATTTGAACGGTGCGATCGCGCTGGCTAAGGCGGTGCCGATAGAGAGCGCGGCGTACGATCAGGCTCAGGTGGCGCTCAGAACCATGCCCCAACGGTGGAAGTTAGCCGAGTCGAAATACACGATCGCGGTGCGATCGCTTCAAGAAGGGCGATGGAGCGATGTCTTGAAAGTGGCGACCGAGTTTCCTGATATTCGCTTTTGGCGTCAGAAACTTGCCCCGATTGTCAAAGAGGCAACGCTAATCCAGCACGTTTCAAAAGCAGATCGCTCCAGGCTCTAAATGCCCAAGCGCTGATAGACCTGATCGAGATTTTTCAGATGCTGCTGTGGATCAAAGCAATCGTCAAGTTCTGTGGCTGATAAAACCGCTGTTACCTGCGGATGGGTGCTGATGGCATGGCGAAAGTCTCCGTCGGTGGTATTCCAAGCTTGGTGCGCGCAAGATTGGACGATCGCGTAGGCATCTTCCCGATTCAATCCTTTTTTCACCAGCGCCAGAAGCACCTGTTGGCTAAACACAACGCCACCATAAACATTCATGTTCCGTGCCATATTGTCGGGATAAACCAGCAAATTTTTGATCACTTTGGTCGCCTCGACAAGCATAAAGTGCATCAAAATGCAGGCGTCTGGCAAAGCAACGCGCTCAACAGAGCTATGAGAAATGTCTCGTTCATGCCACAGGGCAACATTTTCCAGAGCAGCAACGGCATAGCCACGAATCAGCCGCGCCATGCCGGTTAAGCGCTCTGATCGGATCGGGTTCCGCTTGTGTGGCATCGCAGACGACCCCTTTTGCCCCTTCGAGAAAAATTCTTCGACTTCCAATACATCCGTGCGCTGGAGGTTACGAATCTCAACTGCAAATCGTTCGATCGACGCAGCTAGAAGTGCCAAACAATTCATGAAGTCAGCGTGGCGATCGCGGGAGATGACCTGAGTCGAAGCGGGATCAGGTTCCAATCCCAACGCTTGGCACGTCAAGGTTTCGATGCGAGGATCGAGGTGGGCGTAAGTTCCCACTGCGCCCGAAACTTGCCCAACGGCGATCGTTTTTCTGAGTTGACACAAGCGATCGCGGTGGCGCAACATTTCGGCTAACCAGCCTGCGAGTTTAAAACCAAAGGTGATGGGTTCGGCGTGAATTCCATGCGATCGCCCAATCATCACCGTGTGGCGATGCTGCTGTGCCTGATAGCGAATCGACTGGATCAATGCCTCAACCTGAGTCATGATCACGTCAAGACTGGCCACCATTTGCAATGCCAATGCCGTGTCCAGCACATCCGAACTGGTCATTCCTAGATGGATGTAGCGTCCTGCATCACCAACGTATTCGTTGACGTTGGTGAGAAAGGCGATCACGTCGTGGCGAACTTCTGCCTCGATTTCTAGAATTCTTGCAGGGTCAAAATTCGCTTTTTCTTTGATTTCTGCGACGGCTTCGGCGGGAATATAACCAAGCTCAGCTTGGGCTTCACAGACAGCAATCTCAACCTCTAGCCAAGTTTTAAACTTGTAGGCTTCAGTCCAGAGGTTGCCCATTTCGGGCAGGGTATAACGCTCTATCAAGGCTCGTCGCAGAATACAACGGTCACATTGTAGCGTCTAATTTAGCCCGCTAATGAGAAGTTAGCTCGCTTGTATCTTGGGCTGTGGTAGTGATTTCAAAGCGATGTGTTTGTGTTCGAGATCAAGTACGATGCAAGTAATTGTAGAAGTAAGCCAATTGGGATGAAGCTTGAAGTCATCACTGCGGCGATCGCGGCAATCGTTGCGGTTACTAGCGCCGTCATCAGCATTTACGGTCAAACTCGCATTGCCCAATTAACTGACCGACTTACGAAGCAACGTGAAGCCGAATCGCGTGAAGCTCAGACGGCTGCTTTGAT
Organism: Myxacorys almedinensis A; assembly: GCF_010091945.1. Classification (GTDB taxonomy): domain Bacteria; phylum Cyanobacteriota; class Cyanobacteriia; order Leptolyngbyales; family Leptolyngbyaceae; genus Myxacorys; species Myxacorys almedinensis. The sequence goes on along the minus strand of NZ_WVIE01000019.1, from coordinate 3,742 downwards.
GTCCAAGTATCGAGATCCCCTATTGCGCTCTGCTATTGATCTGCAAAGCCGCTTGTACAACATTCATCAGCAAGATTTTTTGCAGTATTTTTATCACCGATCGCCATCCGCACAGAATTACGCAATTTATAACACGCTGTACGTTGTTGCAGAGTATCTTGCGTGGGTAGAAATTTTGCGCCGAGAAATTCAGTTTTTGAACCTGGGTGATTTGGAACTAAATCGTCGCTTGAGTGAACTATTGGTCAACATTAATCAAGCATTTGCACATTACAAAGGTGGAGACGCTTTCCAACTTCACAATGGCGAACAGCGAGCGATTGGGGAAATCATGACGGTTCCTCGTTCCAGTGGTGAATCAGTTGGATATGATTGCATGGGTTATGCAACGTTTGTGAAGAAGATGAGCGATCCAGAATTTGCGAGTTGGTTTGCAAAACTGAGAGACGATATTGACCTGATGGCAAATGCGCCAAAGGTCAATGCGGCGAAACTCGTGTTAATTCACGGTAGACTCATTGATTTAATCGATTTCCTTGACCCTCATTGCGTTAGAGTGCCACCGGAGTACCGAACTAGAATTGAACAGCAATAACACTCTGCTGACAATCGTGTTACGAACATGGATTAAGGTGACGGCGTTGGGTGGAAGTATTGGAGATGATGCCCGACCTCTTGTTTAGTGCAGGCATCAGATACCTCTAACAAAGCGATGAGGGCTTAATCGCTGTCTTCTGCTTCGTCGCTTCCGTCGTCGCCCTCGTCTTCTTCGTAGCCATCTTCAGTGTCTTCGCTCTCTTCGTCTTCAGTGTCTTCGTACTCTTCGTCGTCTTCGGTTTCTTCTTCGTCTTCCTCGTAGCTATCTTCAGTTTTAGCCTCGTCGTCGTCTTCTAATGATTCTTCATACTCCTCGTCGTACTCTTGGTAGTAGAGAGATTCCAAGTCTTCGCACGCATCGACGGACAACAGTCCTTCCTCGACATAAACGAGTTCTTCTTCGTGTTCAACGGTGTAGAAATCATTAAAGAGATCGACGATCGCGGAATTACGAATCGCCCCCGGAGATTGAAAGGCGGACGCGATCGCAGCCTTCGTGCCATTAAAGGCGATCGCGTCAGTTCTACAGCAAATCTCTAAACTCTTCTCGCGTTAACTGGCAATCTCGTAGAATTTGTGCAATTAATCCAGGACCGAGCGTTTCATTTGAGTGAACCGGCACAACTGTACATCGTCCGGTGCTGCAAAAAATGATGGCTTCCCCGCACTCTAATGACTTCAAAATCAGCTTGGCGAAGCGCCGCAATTAGCTTGCGTCCCGTTAAGCTTGGCAGTTTGCTCATACTTCGACTGAAACTTGCTGAACACCGATAAAGTCCATTGGCTCAGTCATATTTCCCTGAACTTCTAAGCAAAGCTCGATTGCTTCGCGAATCCGTTCCATCAATTCATCTAGAGATTTTGCTTGGGTATGGCATCCTGGAAGGCTGGGGACAGAACCTACGAAGTAGCCTTCTGAATCACGTTCAATCACCACATTAAATTCTCTGCTCATTTCTGACCTCACTGCATTCTGTCGATCGTACGATATTGAATCGCTTCAGCAACATGCGACGTTTGCAACTCCTCATCGCCTGCTAAATCTGCGATCGTACGTGCCACTTTTAAGATGCGATCGCTCGCTCTCACCGATAGCCCCAACTTGCGAATTGCGCTTTCTAGCAACATCCGAGTCGCACTGTCTAACTCACACCATTTTTTCAGGTGAGCGCTCTGCATTTCGGCGTTGCAGCGAAGCGGCGTGTCTTGGAAGCGATCACAGGCGCGATCGCGCGCGGCTTGCACTCTCGCTCTCACGATCGCAGACTCTTCCCCCGTAGTCTGCTGCGTAATTTCCTCTGGCTTCAGCCGATTGACGCCCACTTGCAGATCAATGCGATCCATCAGAGGCCCTGATAGCCTCGCCCAATATTGCTCTCTGTGCCTCGGCGAACACGTACAAGGTTGAACTGTGTCACCGTAATAGCCACAGGGGCAAGGGTTTGTGCTAGCGATCAGCGTAAATTGAGCCGGAAACGATACCGATTGTCGCGTTCGGGAAATTGTCACTGTGCCATCTTCTAGCGGCTGTCGCAAAAATTCAAGGACATCGCGTTTAAATTCTGTTAATTCGTCAAGAAATAAAATACCTCGGTGCGCTAGCGAAATCTCTCCCGGTCTCGGAAAGCTGCCGCCGCCAACTAGAGAAGGCCCGGATGCCGAATGATGGGGGCTGCGAAACGGACGAGTCGCCACTAAAGAGCCTTTATCTTTTAGCAAACCCGCAACCGAATGAATTTGCGTAACCTCCAGCGCTTCCGAAAACGCCATGGGCGGCAAAATGCTCGGAAGTCTCCGCGCTAACATTGTCTTTCCGCTGCCGGGCGGCCCAACAAACACTAAATTGTGACCTCCTGCCGCCGCAATTTCCAACGCTCGACGGGCATGAGCCTGACCTTTGACATCTCGTAAATCGGGCGCGCTCATTGGGGCTTGCGTTAGCTCTGCTTCGCCATCAATCTGGGCAGGCAAAATAGATGAAGGGTCGCGCAGAAACTGCCCAACCTCGGATAAATGCTTAAATCCGTAAACTTTGATGCCTTGCACGACAGCGGCTTCTCGAACATTGTCAGAGGGAACCACCAAGCCAGAAATGCCAAGGCGTTTGGCAGCCGCCGCGATCGCAAGTACGCCTGCCACCGGGCGTAGGCTCCCATCTAGAGAAACCTCGCCTAAAAATAAATAATCCTCTAAAAGCGTTGCACTGACTTGCTCTGAAGCTGCCAGAATGCCAATGCTAATCGGCAGATCAAAACTTGGGCCTTCTTTCCTTAAATCCGCAGGCGTCAGGTTAATCACGATCCGCCGCATTGGAAACCCATAACCTGCATTTTTGATCGCGGTTTTGACTCGTTCTTTCGATTCTTGAACGGCAGTATCTGGAAGTCCGACTACTACGATCGCGGGGAGACCATTGGCAACGTCTACCTCAACGCCAACTTTCACCGCGTCGATCCCAACGAGCGCCGCACTCCAAACTCTTGCCAGCATGTTTTTTCCTAATCATTCTTGTCGGTAGAATGCCCTGCATTCTGGCTGCACCAACAGGATGACTGCTTATTGAGACGGTTTGGGGCATGGGGTATCAGGGCGATCTCTTCGAGTTACCCGCAAGGGGTCGCATCTAAAACTTAACTTCAACAAGCTAACGTTCCCAATCACCCGCCGCAGATAGCTTAGAACTTTGACAGACAACCTCTCAACGGTCGGGTGCATTGGGGTTGTTGTGCCGCTGGTTACAGTTTACCGATTAGCTTGTCATACTCTGCATGAGTGCCAATCCAAAACCACGAAATACCCTTTTCCACCTCGACACCCAAGGCTCGATAATCCAGCCCTGCCCGAACTGACCAATACTGCTTCCCAATCTTTTTGAAGTGCAACGATGGATGAGACGGATCAGCCTTTAGAAGCTCATAACATTGGTCTGCCGTCTCCTGTACATTTTCAGGTAACGCGTCATAACATTTCCAAAATCTTCGCGTTGTGTAATGCATCAGACTTCTCGACATTGACCCGCTTTGAATTGAGCGATCGCCTCTTCAGCAAAACCATCTAGCTTGCCCTCTGTGATGTCTTGCTCTAACTGTTCATCCCAACGCTGATAATCTACATCAAAGAACCATTGTCTAAGCCGCTGGAACTC
>NZ_WVIE01000018.1 GCF_010091945.1 Myxacorys almedinensis A | reverse complement strand
GAAACCGTTGCTTCTGTCACTGGCTTTAGCTTTATCGTAAATGCACTATCTGTCGCAGGCATTTTTTGATTTGGTATAAGAATGTTGTATTTGCGCTAAGCTGTAATGCTGACTAAGAAATTACCCTCCTCCTTCCCATGCCTAACGTCTCTGAGCTTCGCAATCAAAACCGCTTGTTGCTATCACTGCTTGCTGGCTTGTTACTCACCGCAACAGGGTGCGACGACAAACCATCCGCCACCACGGTAAATGCTCCTGATCCTCAGGGTGCAGTTAGTAAACTTGTGGTGCCTCCTGTGGTGCAAAGTCCGCTTGCTGTAGCATCTGGCAACCCCGACCCTCAAACCACAGCGACGATCGAGCAATATTTAGGCAAACTGGCGGATCAAGGGTTTAGTGGGCAAGCTCAAGGCGTGTGGATGCAGTCTGGGTCTACGTTGCTTGCCAATCATCAGGGCACTACTCCACTACCAGCCGCATCGTTAACAAAAGTGGCAACGTCTCTGGCTGCGTTGCAAACGTTTGGGGTTGATCATCGTTTTGAAACTTTAGTTGGAACAAACGGTAGCGTTGACAATGGCGTTGTTAACGGCGATCTAATTATTGTTGGAAATAACAATCCATTATTTGTTTGGGAAGAAGCGATCGCAGTCGGTAATCTTCTCAACCAAATGCAGATCAAGCAAGTTACTGGAAACCTGATTGTTGTGGGTCAGTTCTTTATGAACTTTGAGCTAGATCAGGCGAAAGCTGGAGCATTGCTCAAACAAAGCTTAGATTCTAGAACCTGGTCGGGTGAAGTTGTAGAACAACATCAAACCTTGCCTGCTGGCACTGCAAAACCCACGCTTGCGATCGCAGGCACTGTTCAAGTCGCCTCAGAACCTCCCAATACCTTCAAGCCGCTGCTCAAACATCAATCGTTGCCGCTTGCAGAACTGCTGAAAAGGATGAACCGCTATAGCAATAATTTGATGGCAGAAATTGTTGCTAGTTCGGTAGGGGGCGCAAAAATTGTCTCGTATAAAGCGGCTCAGGCAGCGGGCGTTCCCCAAGCAGAAGTTGTGCTAGTCAATGGCTCAGGCTTGGCTGTCGAGAACCGCATTTCTCCTCGCGCGGTCTGCTCAATGTTTCTGGCGATCGAGCGGTATCTTGAGCCAAAAAGCCTGAACATTGCAGACATCTTTGCTGTGGTTGGGCAAGACACCGGGATTTTGGAAACGCGCAATTTGCCTGCCCAAACCGTGACAAAATCTGGCAGCTTAAATGCGGTTAGTGCTCTAGCAGGGGCGTTTCCGACGCGTGAGCAGGGCGTGGTGTGGTTTGTTGTGATGAATGGCGGCGGCGAAAATTTAGATGGGTTCCGTGCTGAGCAAGAGGCACTCCTGCGATCGCTAGTTAGCCGGTGGGGAGTGGCTCAAGCGGCTCCATCGAAACTGGTGGCAAACCGCGATCGCGAAAAGTTGACCTCTATCATTGAGCAGGTTAACCAGCTTTAACGGTTGGCTTTAGCGGGTGAACGATGCTGGCTCTAGGTAGAAATGGTTAACCATTGGGCGAGTGGTCTGCGATTTCGGATGCCACTTCCTCAATAGTTTTGTTGAGAAAAATGGCATTCTCATCGATCGCGCGAATCCAAGATACCGGAAACCAGGAAGGCTGGCTTTCTGGAACATCGTGTTTGGTGAATTTGACGTATTGGTTGCCTTCTAGCCCATCGACATTGCCAATATGGACATCCGATGCACCCTCTAAGCCTCCCTGTCCTTCGGCATAGACAGCAAGATTCGCTTTAATTTTAGATGTATCCATCACAAACCTCTCATTTCAAATCGTTCACTTTAATGAATAAATAGAGCAAAGATGCCCAACAACGGCATCTGAAAAAGGCGACAAAAGTAATCTGAATTGTGCCTCAACCCTACATTCAGGGATGAGACTCTACAGTAAGCATTGCGCGATCGCACAACATCACTCTCCAGACCGAATCTTAAAGGAAACGCTGACAAGAAAGTTGAGCCTGCAACGAGGGGATATGTCATCATAATTTGAGAAACCGCCGGGAAAAACTGCGGCAACGGTTGAAGTTACCATGGTGCAACGTTTTTAGCATCATCAATCTCAGGAGATAAAGTCAATGAAAAAGACGATGTGGAACTTTCTCAACAACCACGTTCTCAACAAGCTGTGGGGTACAAGTCTAGTATTTGTGCTGCTCGTCGGATGCCAATCAACCCCGCCGACGGTAGTTTCTCCTGCACCTTCTCCGTCTCTGCTTCCACCCCCCCCTCCGCAAGCTTCTATAAGAACCGTTCCCAACACTGCCCCAACCGCTACCGCTTCGGTGGGTGCTTCTCCAGAGTCGTCTCCGGTTGCTCAAGCGGCTCCGACAACTGGTGGCGATCGCGATCGCGGAGCCATTACCTTTGCGCCGGGCAGCACTTCGGCTAGCGTCGAGGGAAGTTTGCCCCGCAGAGCGATCGATCGCTATACCTTCATCGCATCGACCGGGCAAAACGGCACCATCTCGATTGAGTCACCCGATCAAACGGTGTTATTGACGCTGATCGATCCTCAAGGTAGTCCAATTCAGCGCTATCAAAGTGGTTCCTCTAGCTGGAGCGGCAAACTCTCGGATAGTGGAACCTACATTATTGATGTTGTCTCCACAAAAGAGGCGTCAACCTATACGCTAAACATTTCTATTCAGCCCTAATTGCGGTTTGTTAGCCAGCCTAAAACAGTATAAAGGGCATTCTTTGCCCTACCAATGCGGTTATTATCCTGCGAAAGGCTCATTCCTAGGCAGGATACAGACTCCGTTCTGATGTCATAAAATTTGACCTAATTTAGCAATTTATAATGACCTACGAATTGGAGAATAGAATATGCGGATTGCTCAGATTGCTCCACTATGGGAGAGCGTTCCACCGCCTGCGTATGGTGGAATCGAACTCGTCGTTAGCCTGCTAACCGATGAATTGGTGCGTCGTGGGCATGATGTAACCCTATTTGCTTCTGGCGATTCGCACACTTTGGCTCTACTAGAGTCTGTTCATCCTCATGCTCTGCGGCTTGATCCTAGTGTTAAAGAGCACCCTGTTTACGAGATGTTGCAGCTAGGGCGAGCGTACGATCGCGCTCAAGAGTTCGATGTGATTCATTCCCATATTGGCTGTGCTGTCTTGCCGTTGGCAAAGCTTGTGAAAACGCCAACTATTCATACGCTTCATGGGGTTTTTACTCCAGATAATGAGAAGTTATTTACCCATGCGCGTCAGCAGCCCTATGTCAGCATTTCTGACACCCAACGAGAACCGCGCCTCAACCTCAATTATGTCTCCACGGTGTACAACGGCATTGATTTAGAGTCTCACAAGTTTTATGCTCAGCCTGCTGATCCGCCCTATCTTGCTTTCCTCGGTCGCATCTCACCCGAAAAAGGCACCCACTTAGCGATCGAGATTGCTAAGCGATCAGGTTGGCATCTTAAGATAGCGGGAAAAGTCGATCGAGTCGATGTGGATTACTTTGAAGAGTCGATTCGCCCTCAGATCGATGGTGTGCAAATTGAGTATTTGGGCGAGGCAAATCATGCTCAGAAAAATGAACTGATGGGCAATGCGATCGCAACTTTGTTTCCGATTACGTGGCGTGAACCGTTTGGCTTGGTCATGGTAGAGTCGATGGCAGCGGGAACGCCTGTGATTGCCATGAGACGCGGCGCTGCACCTGAACTTATCGACCATGGTAAGACCGGATTTCTCTGCGATCGCGTTGAAGACTGCGTAGCGGCTCTTGAACAAATTTCAACGCTCGATCGCGCTGCCTGTCGTTCTCATGTCAATCGGCGCTTTAGCGTGAAGCAAATGGTGGATGGATACGAAGCGGTTTATCAGCAGTTTCTTTCTGATCGGTTTGCGCGCAACGGAACCTTGGCAGGCGCTAGAGCAAAATAATAGATACCAAAGGCTTGCGGTTGGCGCAATGCTCACGTTCCCAACGTTGCTATCTTATGGCAGTATCGATGTCAGTATGATTATCTTCTGGCTGGGTACGCCATGCTTCATCCGCTTTCAATGTTCATCTCCCAGTGCGATCGCGGAGTTAATGACTCTTCCGCTGCCTTGTATTGGTACAGAGGAGATTGCCACCATCAGGGCAACATCAGACTCCCTCGCACCCCCTTAGCCGAGGCGATTGCTCAGACTTTGATGCAACAACTTGTTGCCGATGAGCGTTACCGTTGCGAGGGCAAGATGTTTGGGGTGCTGTTAGTTGAAGATGCGTTGGGTCAACCGTGGGTGCTAAAGGCATTCTCTGGTTTGCTAAAGGGCAAAAGCGACGTTGAAGGTTGGGTTCCCTTGATTTCAGGACGCGATCGATCACAACTCGGTGAAGCCAATTGCATCACTTTAGAAGAAAGTCGTACCCTGCTGCTGCTCGATGACCTGAAGCACAGATTGCTTGCTTTGAACAACATTCCAGAACGGCAACAATATGCAGTATTGCAGCAAGAATTTGAAACTCGTTTGCACATACTTTCAGTATGTCATCGTCAACGTAAACAGAGTCGTGATGATCAACGCCAACGATTAACTCAAATTCTAGTGGGTGAAACACTTGCTCAATCGCTAGAGGTGCTAAATGATGAGAGCCGTCGCGATGGACTTGAACGACGTCAATTAAAACAAGAGCGAGATGCTAATTTGCTGCCGCTCCGACATGTGATTGATCAGGCAAACCATCAGATCGGTAAGTTGAAGCAGCAGCGAAAAACCCTGTCTCAAGCGCTCCAGGCACAGATGCAACGCGCTTACTGGTTGACCAATTTTTTGGGAGAGTCGCGATCGCTGCACCAACTCATGCCCTATGGCGCAGTACCGACTGGTACGGGAGACTGCTGCGCCCCAAAATTGCTCCACTATGCAGCAACCCATCAGCTTAAGCCGTTAGCCATGGCAGAGTTTTGGTGGGGCGCTTCCTCCGCCAACGGCGATAAGGTCGAGGGAAACTTTTATGGAGCGTGCCGCGATCGCTGCCAGCCTTTGATGGGCTTTCTCTTGTCTGGATTGTCTTTGTCTAGATTGTCTGTATCTGGATTGTCTCAGCATCTAGAGCCGTCTGCTCTGGATCTGCCGATCATTTACGAAGATGAATGGCTCCTGGTGGTGAACAAGCCGTCAGGGTTACTGTCTGTGCCGGGTCGATATCGCCATACTCAAGATAGCGTGGTGAGCCGATTGCAATGTGCGATCGCGAACCGTGAAATTTTTGCTGTGCATCGGCTTGATCAAGATACCTCTGGGTTGCTGCTCTTGGCGCACGATCGAGCGACGTATCAAATCTTGAGTCAGCAGTTTCAGCAGCGCCGCGTTCACAAAGTCTATGAAGCAATTTTGGCAGAGTCGATCGAGTCTAGACAGGGCATGATTGAGCTACCGCTCTGGAGTGACCCTTGCGATCGCCCGAAACAAAAAGTCGATTGGCAACGCGGTAAACCGAGCGCCACTCGATTTCAGGTCAGCGATCGCGCACCGCAGGGTTGCCGTTTGGAGTTTGTTCCCCTCACCGGGCGGACTCACCAAATCAGAGTTCATGCGGCGGATAAAAGCGGAATTGGAGTGCCAATTTTGGGCGATCGGCTGTATGGCAGTGCGGCAGCAACTCGCCTCCATCTCCACGCACGAGAGCTTACCTTTGATCACCCTCGCCGTGGGCAACGGCTTCACCTCCAAGCCGCGACGCCCTTTTAAACCTAGAACCCTGCTCATCTTGCATCTCAGATAGGACAGCGACAGATGGGCAAAGGTTTGCGATCGCACCTGCGGTTGCCAGTCTTGATGGCTCTCCAATTCTTGCCACTCAAGTTTTGGGTCTGTTCACCCTATGAGCGAGCAACTTTTAACAGTTGACAATACGCGCTAGGAAACGCTTAAAATAAGCAGCTAGTTTTTCTTGCTTGCCCTATGCCGTTTCATGCATCCCTCGCTCAGATCATTGCCGTTCTTGATGCATCAACTCACCATTTATTTGATCAAGAATGCATCGCAACAGGCATCACCACCGATAGTCGTAACCTTCAACCGGGTGAGGTGTTTTTGGCGTTGCGGGGTGAGACGTTTGATGGGCATGGGTTTGTTGAGAGTGCCCTTGCTCAGGGCGCAGTTGCCGCGATCGTGGATACCGCCTTCCCCACCCTCGATCTTCCCCTCATCGTGGTCAACGATACGTTAGCTGCCTATCAAGCGTTGGGGCAGTGGTGGAGGTCGCAATTTGATATTCCCATCATTGCGATCACTGGGTCAGTTGGTAAAACGACAACAAAGGAAATTTTAGCGGCTGTTTTGGCTCGATATGGTCGAGTGCTAAAAACTCAGGCAAACTACAACAACGAAATTGGGGTGCCAAAAACGCTCTTGGAACTGAGTGATGAGCATGATTTTGCGGTAGTTGAAATGGGAATGAGAGCGAAAGGAGAAATTGCCCTGTTAAGCCAGATCGCTAGCCCGGATGTGGCGGTGATCACCAACGTTGGAACTGCTCATATTGGCAGGCTTGGCTCAAGAGCCGCGATCGCGCAAGCTAAGTGCGAACTCCTTGCCGAAATGCCCTCCGATGCGATCGCAGTTCTCAATCATGACAATCCGCTTTTGCTCGAAACCGCTGCTAGGGTATGGCACGGCAAAACCATCACGTACGGGCTATCTGGCGGGGATGTGCAAGGACAGATCAGGGGTGGTGGCATCAGGGTAGGCGATCTCACCTTTCAATTGCCGCTTGCCGGAGAGCACAACGCGCTCAATTTCTTGTCGGCGCTAGGCGTGGCAACCGCCCTAAATCTAGAGTGGTCAGCGATCGCGTCAGGGCTAGAGGTAGAGTTGCCTGGAGGACGATCGCGGCGCTATGAATTGGCAAACGACATTGTGCTTTTGGATGAAACTTACAACGCTGGGTTAGAGTCGATGCTGGCGTCGCTGAAACTGCTGGCACAAACGCCTGGAAACCGAAAAGTTGCAGTGCTGGGAACGATGAAAGAGTTGGGCAGTTGGGCGGTTGCCTATCATCGGCAAGTCGGGGAGCAGGTGAAAGCGTTGGGGTTAGATGAATTGCTGATTTTAGCAGATGAGGCAGAAGCTGAAGCGTTGGCACAAGGAGCGCTGCCCCTCGCGTCCGAGTGTTTTGTCAGCCATGGCGATGTGATTGACCGACTAAGCGTGATGGTGAAGCCGGGCGATCGCATCTTGTTTAAAGCCTCGCGCTCAGTCGGGCTAGATCGCGTTGTTGAAGGGGTGCGGAGCGCGATCGCGAAGACCTCGCCTAGCACCCCATCCTAACAACCCACTTTGCGATCGCCCCTCTGTTTTGGTCAGCCGGTTTAGATCAACGACTAATCGCAGAACGGTAAGCGGTTGGGTTGACGCCATCGCTCCCACGGGCAGGGGTTGAAGCAATCATTTGTCTGAGGCGCACGATGCGATCGCTGGTGGCGGGGTGGTTGCTGAGAAACGCAGGACTCGATCGCGAACTCAACAGCTTTTGCATGAACGCCACTACTTCAGACTGAGCATATCCGGCGCGGCTAATCATTGTTAAGCCGCGTCGATCGGCGTCGTATTCATCGTTGCGGTTGTTGGGCAGATTGACCGCCAGTTGCAGACCCAAATTGACCGCCGTGCTGCGATTTAGCCCTCCGGCAGTGAGTAAGCCTCGCTGCACCGCAGACTTTCGCATCTGGGCTAAAAGGTGACCACCTGTGATGTGACCAATCTCGTGACCGATCACACTTGCCAATTGTGCTTCGTTATCTGCCGCTTCCATCAGACCGCGATGCACATAAACATAGCCGCCTGTTGTAGCAAACGCATTGATGCTCTTGTTGTCTACCACTTGAAAGGTAAAGGGAAGATTGGGGCGATCGCTGTTGCGTACAAGGCGTTGCCCAATAGTATTCACATACTGGTTTAAGCTCGGATCTCGGAGGAGACGAATGCCTTGGCTAGAAAGCTGAGCGTTCATTTGCCGTCCCAGATCAACTTCTTGGCTGTCAGAGAGCCGCGTGAGTTGAATGCCTTGAATAACTTGAAGACCGCCTCGCAAGAGGTCTGCCCATGAAATGGCTTGAGCAACCAGTGGTTGCCCGAAGGCAATGGTGAAAACAAGGGTGAGCGAGAGGATGGGATAAAGCCATCGATGACGCAAGTGCTGCTTAAACATGATAAAAATTGCCGCTGAAAAATAGTCAATCGAGGATGACACGCTAGTCTATAGACGAGTTCTAACTTGATTTAGTTGCAAATGCCCTGAGAATTTTAACGGAGAACCGATCAGGAACCTAGAATCTAGCGATCGATTCTATGGGACATGGTAATCTGGACTGTCACGAATCCGTCGTGCTGAGTGTGGCAGACTGGATTCTTGCTACTGAAGTTGGAACGGTATTTATGGCTATTGTTGATGCTCAAGGTCGGTTGTTTGGTCGGTTCAGCATTCTTGATCTCGGTGCTGGGCTGGTGATTTTGATGGTGATTTTTGGCATCTTTTTCTTTCCTGGAAAGTCGGGATCGTCGATCGCGAGTAACGCAGACCGTCTCCCGGTGGAGGTTGATGTGTTGGTGAGGGGGCTAAATGCCTCCAATCCAAAAGACTTTATGAAAGAAGGCGCAAAGACTAGCGTGATTGTGCGGAAGCAGCCAACCGGAGATGCAACCCTTACGAGCGTGAGATTTTTGCCCCGCAATATGGCAGTGACCCAACCGGATGGATCGCTGAAGATTTTGCCTGATCCTCGCCCTGAAAGCGCCATCAGCAATGACATGGTGCTAACGCTTAGAAACAATGCCCAAGTGGTAGGTGGCACGCCGATTTTTGGAGGCGAGAAGGTGAAAGTGGGAACGACCTTAGAGCTAGATGGGCCGACCTATAATTTTGCAAGTAGTGTGATTGCGGTGCGGATTTTAGATAAAAAATCGTGACCCCCTGCCGCTCGTGGTGATGGGCTGGTAGACGATCATTTGCATTGGCGTAGAAGGCATCTTGCGGGATGCCTTTTTTAATCTTGAAATTTCTACGGCGATTCTGGGTCAGAGCAGGTATTCTATTATCTGACGATTGTTTTTTGTCTTCAGGTAAGCACCGTGGCACAGGCTTCTTCTCAATGGCGGAATCTGGTCAGTCTGCTCAATGCTGTTCCTTTAGCGGAGGTGGGGAATGTGCTGGGCAAACCCGGTCTGTGGCGGCGATGGTCGGCTCCGGGGGGGTGGTTGCTGGTGATGGGCGGCTCAATTGGGCTGTTGTTTTGGAATGGGCGACTGGTGGTGGCAACGGGTGCTGGGATCGCGATGATGCTGCTGGTGTCGGTGCTGCAAGACTCGAAGGGGAAGCCGTGGCAAGGCTTGACGCCGCTTGTTAAAGGCTGGAATCAGCCATTTGCGATCGCGGCGGCGAGTGGTGGCGCAGCCATGTTTGGTACCTATTTAGCGACATCGGTGTGGTTAGAGGCAGAGCATCACTGGATTGCGACTGGCATGATTGTGCAGGGCACAGCGACGCTGGGCATGGTGGGGCTTTTGGTGTGGCAAATGGTGGGGCAAAAGCATCAGTCTGCCGTTTCTTCGTTTAATCAGGCGTTAGCCGATCTTTCCCACGAAGCGCCGCTAAAGCGGTTGATTGCGGTGCGGCAGTTGACTGAGCATCTAGAGCAGCAAGAGTCTCGCGCCCAGCAACATCGCACGGCAGACTATTTGCGAGTGATGCTGAGCCGGGAACAAGATGCGATCGTGCGGGATGCGATTTTAGAGGGCTTGCAACTTTTGCAAGAAATGCGAAGTTTGCCGCCTAGCCAGCGCCAACGGTTGGAATTCTCGCAGGTCAGCCACCGATCAAACCCGCGCAAATCGAGTTCCATGATTCGCCATTCGTCTCAGGTGTAAAATATCGCTCAACCAAGCCTCAATGACGATAGGGGCATCTTTATAGACACCCCTATGACTGCGCGTTTTCAACCGAAGGGGTAAGAGTAGGCAGAGATGGCGCTGCTCTACTCTGCTTGGGGTATGTCTTGGGTTCCGGGGTTACCCGTTTAGGTGGTTTGTGCCTCCTGAACTTCAACGTCTTCTCGTGTGGGTTGGGGTTGGTCGGCTGATAGTTTCTCAGGTGCGGTGAATTTGGTTGCTGATTCTTCGTTGAGATCAGTCCATTCGGTGTGGAAAACGCCGTCTTTGTCGGTGCGGAGATAGGTGTGGGCACCAAAGTAGTCGCGTTGGGCTTGTGTCAGGTTGAGGGGCAAGCGATCGCGGCGGTAGCTGTCGAAATAGTCGAGCGAGGCGCTAAACGCGGGTACAGCGATCCCTGATTTGGCAGCATAGGCGACAATTTCTCGCCAAGCAGACTGGCGATCGAGAATAGTTTGCTTAAATTCGGGGGCAAGCAACAGGTTTGGCAAATCAGGATTCTCGATAAAAGCAGTTTGAATTTTGCCCAAGAATCTGGCTTTGATAATGCATCCCCCTTTCCAGATGCGGGCGCATTCACTCAGGTCTAATCCGAAGCCATAGGTTTTAGAAGCTTTGCTGAGTAACGCCATGCCCTGGGCATAGGAGCAGATTTTAGAGCAATAGAGTGCATCGCGCACCCGATTGATGAATTCTTTTTTGTCGCCCATAAAGGGGACGCTAGGAGCGCTCAACTGCTGTGAGGCGTCCATGCGCTCTGTTTTATAAGAGGACATGATCCGCGCATTGACTGCCGCAATAATGGTGGGGATCGGTACTCCCTGTTCTAGAGCGTCGGTCACAGTCCAGCGCCCGGTGCCTTTTTGCCCAGCCGCGTCGAGGATCAGTTCGACCAAGGGCATGCCGGTATCGCCATCGATCTTCTTAAAGATGTCTGCCGTGATTTCAATTAGGTAAGAGTCGAGTTCTGGGGTGGTGTTCCACTCTGCAAATACGTCGTGTAGCTCGTTGTGATCGAGTCCGGCAACATTTTTTAGCAAATCGTAGGCTTCGGCGATGAGTTCCATGTCTCCATACTCAATGCCGTTGTGCACCATTTTAACGTAGTGCCCTGCCCCGCCGGGCCCAATGTAGGTAACACAAGCCCCGTCTTCTACCTGGGCGGCAATCTTAGTCAAAATTGGCTCAAGATACTCGTAAGCAGACTGGGTGCCCCCTGGCATGAGGCTAGGACCATTGAGTGCGCCTTCTTCGCCGCCACTGACTCCCATGCCAATAAAGGTAAATTTGGCAGCTTCGAGGTCGTGAGCGCGACGGGCGGTATCGGTAAAGAGCGAGTTGCCCCCGTCGATCATAATGTCGCCTTCGTCTAGAAGGGGCTTGAGTTGTTCGATCACAGCATCGACTGGTGCGCCTGCTTTTACCATGATCAAGATCTTACGGGGGCGTTCGAGGGAGGCAACAAACTCTTTGATTGTGTAAGCTGCCTTTACATTTTTACCGCCTGCCCGATGTTCCATAAAGGCATCGGTTTTTTCGCGGGAGCGGTTGTACACTGCGACTGGAAAACCATTGCGCTCGACGTTGAGCGCGAGGTTTTCTCCCATTACGGCTAAGCCAATTACGCCAAAGCTCTGTGTCATAAGATTCTCTGCTAACTCTGCGATCGCGGGCGA
Source organism: Myxacorys almedinensis A (assembly GCF_010091945.1). Taxonomy (GTDB): domain Bacteria; phylum Cyanobacteriota; class Cyanobacteriia; order Leptolyngbyales; family Leptolyngbyaceae; genus Myxacorys; species Myxacorys almedinensis. The sequence goes on along the minus strand of NZ_WVIE01000018.1, from coordinate 92,494 downwards.
CTCCAAAAAAATATCGCTCCGCGATGATGTGTTCTCACGGTAGCTTGATCCCCTAGAAAATAGCTTGGAAGATTAGATTAAGACTCTGGCTTAAGGATGAAGAACGCCTATGGCAATGCTTTGCACTAGGGATAACGAATGAAGAGTTTATAGTTATGCAGCAAGAACTGTAGTTTAAATAACAGTAATGTCATTTCAAGTCGGAACGATGCCATCTGAAATAGGAACAATGCCAGTTCAAATAGAAGCGATGCTAGTGCAAATAGGAACGATGCCATCTGAAATAGGAACGATGCTAGTGCAAATAGAAGCGATCGCAACTTAAGCAGGAACGATGCCATCTGAAATAGGAACGATGCTAGTGCAAATAGAAGCGATCGCAGTTGAGGTATCAGCGATCGCTCCGTGAGATGAAGCGATCGTATCGCCGCAACCCTCTACTATTCAACGTGCACTACCTTTCAATATCTAAACAAGCCAACCCCCTGAACTTTGTGCCCCGTCGGTTCCAGAATTGCCTGCGCCGCTTGCTTACCCGAAATAGTTGCACCTTCCATACTGTCGATATAGTCTTGCGCCGTATAGCTCCCTGCCAAAAAGAAGTTAGAAACAGGAGTTTTCTGAGTCGGGCGATAAGGTTCCATACCCGGATTCTCGCGATAGAGCGACTGCGCTAGTTTCACCACGTTAAACCACGTCATCGTTAGGTCGCGAGACGAAGGAAACAGATCGTGAATCTGCTTGAGCGCATGCCGAGCAATCTCTTCGTTGCTCATCGGCACAAATGGATCACCCGGCGTCAACACAACTTGCATCAACGAGCCTTCGCCCTCGCGGTAATAGTCTTTGGGGCTAGAGAGGGCTAAATCTGCAAAACACGAGAAATCTGCATCAGCACTATAGAGTAAGTTATCAATGCCAGATGCATGATCAACCTGCTGCCGGGCGGCGGGGTCGTTCATTTCCGTCACCCAGCCATCAAACCGCATTTGAACTGTAGCAACCGGAACCGCTTCGAGCTTATAAATCTTGTCAAACGAGTCGATGCTGCGCCATTCTTTGGGCAAAAGACGCTGAATGCCAGGAACATCACACGCCGCAAGGTAACGATCGGCGCTAATAATTTCCTCACTGTCGCCGTTGGCAATAGCTAAGCCAGTGACGTGCAGATCTGCACCATCGCCTTCAAAGAGAATCTTACGAGTTTGGCGACGGGTGTGAATCTTTGCCCCCTTGGCTTGGATGTACTCCACGATCGGTTTGCTCAAATATTCCGCAGGCGACCCTGCCAGGAGATTGAGCCGCGAGGCTTCTGTTTTTGAAGCAAACATCATAAAAATAGTCAGCATACACCGCGCCGAAATTTCCTCGGTGTCGATAAAGCCTAGGGCGAGGGCGATGGGGTCCCACATGCGCTTGAGGCTATTTTGCGACCCACCATGGCGGCGAAACCAATCGGCAAAGCTAACATCATCTAAGTTGCGAATCATCTTCATGGCAACATCGCTATTCACCAAACCCGGAACGATCGGACTTGTGCCCAGCGCGATCGCATTTTGCACTTTATCTTGCAGCGTCAGTTGTCCAGTGGTGAAAAACGCCTTCAAGCCATGAAAGGGCGCACCCAGCAAAAATCGGAAGTCTAGCGTGCTAATCTTGCCCCCCCGATTTACAAAGGTATGCACATGCGCTTTGGGCAGCAAATTGTCGTATGCACCAACCTGTTTCAGCAAGGCAAACAGGTTGTAATAGTTGTTAAAAAAAACATGCAAACCCATTTCAATGTGGTTGCCCTGGGCATCGACCCAGCTACCAACCTTGCCGCCCACAAACGGACGAGCTTCAAACATTTCTACCTCGTGTCCCGCGTCTACCAATTCCACCGCCGCCGCCAAGCCCGCCAATCCTGCTCCAACGATCGCAACTCGCATTCCGCAATCTCACCTACAACATCCTTTACATATTTTAATGGCAATGCCGAACCAAAAGAAGATGAGATCGAAACGATGGATGAAGGCAAAATAGCGATCAGTAGCGTTGAGCCATGAACATGTCTGTTTCTCCCTGGGTTTGGCGATCGAGCATAATGGTCTGGCTTGTGTTTGCAAGCGGCTGTTCTACCTTGCCAACCGCCTCTTCTCCCCCCCCAGCTTTGCGCCCTGTAGAGCCACTCCCCTTCGAGAAAAACGGCTATACGATCGCGACTCCGAGTCTAGGGAGCACGCCGCGAGCGGGCACCAGCACTCCTGCCCGCACAGCCGTCACCCTCAAACCTGGCAAAAAACTGTCTGAGTCAGACACTGCCGCTCTGTTAGAGCAGGCAGACGATAAAGCAGTGAGTGCTGCCAATCTCGCTCAATCGGCTCAGTCTAAAGACGATTGGCTGCTGGTGATGAGCCAATGGAGAAAAGCGATCGCGCTCCTACAACCGATCGCGGCTCCAACGCCGGCGCTCCGACAACGGTTATCTACCTATCAGCGCAATCTAGCCGAGGCTCAGACGCGATCGGTGACCAATCCCCGCCAACTTGTCACAGAGGGGTCGAGCGGCGGCTATGGCGTGCCTCTTGTGGTTCAGCCTGGAAAAACCTCTGCCAGCGAGTCTCCTTCTCCCAACGCATCACCAACCACGCCAATGGCTCCAGCTTCTGAGGCATCCCCTGCCAGTGTTCCGATCGCGCCTCCCGAAGCGCCCTGAAACCTTCTGATCTGAGGTAAATTTAGAGGGGTTTCTCGGCAGTCAATTTTGCTTCGCCCTTTAGCAAACTCAGCGTCGCCGTTCTTCATCTCTTCCCTGGTTGCGAGCCTGCCGGGCGATATCCAACAGTGCTGCCCATCGTTTTTGAAGCTGCTTTACCGTCAGCTTCAGCGTTTGCATAATTTCTTGATCACTGGCTTTGGCTTGCTTGAGTTGCAGAAGCTGCTGCTGATCGACCGAAAGCTGTTCTAAAAAGGTGTCCCACTGTTGAGCAGAGAGTCCAAAGTTTTGATCTAAATCGGCTCCAAGCCATTCGTGGACGAGTTTCCAGTTGCCAGAAGTGGTGAATTTTTCAACGTGGTATTTAAAGCGTTGCTGCAAATAATCGCGCTGGCGAGGCGTCAGACCGAGAATGTCATCAATTTCAGGCACAGACAGATCTTTGAGCTTGAGCGTGAGATAGTCTACGCAGTCTTGCTGCCCTTGAGAACCGAGGTATTGAATCAGTTCTGCAATCACGCGATCGCGCAATCCTGACTCCGACGAATCGTCTTGATCAGCGACCATCTGCTCTCGGATCATTTGCAGCACAGGCGACCGTCCGTAAGCGTCTGCTTCGTCCCCTTTGGCAGTTTCCATGGCGGTTTCCATATCCACCGCAATCTCTTGGGGCTGGCGGCTCGCAAAGCGCTGCGCTCGTAAAATCACCAACTGTTGGCTGTGCTGGCTCGGTAAGGTGATGCGCCGCTTGCCATATTGCTCTGTAAATGCCATGTATTCTGCAAGTTCCAACCGGGTTCGGGGTTGGTAGGTTTCGGCTAACTGGTTTTCTCGGCGAAAGGCTCTCAGCGATTCGGTATAAAACCCCTGGAGAAAATCTTCGATTAGGCTATATCGCGCTTGAAAGCTCAGTTGCAAATGGGCAGGCGCGATCGGGCGGTACACCATGGTGCTGAGGTTGCTATGAAGCTCAATCCGACCCTGACGAGACCCCAACTGATAATAGTGAATGCACTTTTGCAGGCGATACCGAGCCAGCGTCAGCCGCCAAGATCCCACTTCGCCAGAATGCTGAATGCGATCGCTCTTGGCACAAATTCGCTCAACCTCTGTGGCGATCCGATTGGCAACTGCATTCACCGTTTGGCTTGCTACCTTTAGTTCGGCTTCAAGTTCGGTGCTCAACAGATGGATCAGACGGTGAAGATGATTTGGCTCTTGAGGGTGATCGGTTGCCCCAATTTGGCTAGAATCCCAGTCGTCTGTTTCAAAAGGAGTGACTGTGAGCCGCTTGGAATCTCTGATAGACTTGGCATTCATAGGTTCGACCCGGACTTGGTAGTGCACACCAGTCTCTACACGCTGTCGCGAAGCGGCTTCGGGAAAAATTGGCTGTGCGTATGTCAGTTTTTTGGTTGGTTGGAGGGGTGGTTGCATGAAAACGGGCTGGTTTACGTTAGGGCGAAGGGTTGAAATCCTTTACCCATCAGCAACAGTGAGACCTAATAGGTTCAGCGATCGCTTTCATTAGTAATAAATTTTACTTTAGCAAAGTAGACAGAGGAGTGGACAGTTGCCCAGGTGTCAGTCCAGAGATGCGGTTAGGCAACAGTTGCCCACTCGGAAGCGGCTAGCCATCCCAAGCCTTTCCGAACGATAGATGGCTCATCGGCTGTGAGATCAAGAATTGTGGAAACCTCGTATGTTGGCTCTTCTCCAGTATCCAAAATTACATCTACCAACCGATCCATACTGTCAAACAGTTCTGCTAACGACAGATTCTCTGGATTCCGGGCTTTGACCGGGTTGATTTCGTCGTCTGCCACAACATGAGCAGATGTGGAAATGAGAGGATTTCCCATCGCCGTTAGCAGGGCTTGACACACCGTATTGTCAGGAACCCGAATCCCTGTCGTTTTGCGCTTCGGACTCATCACCAGCTTGGGCACTAGCTTTGTTGTGGGTAATAAAAAGGTGTAAGGTCCCGGAATTAAACTTCGCATGATGCGGTATGCCTGATCGCTGACCACGGCATACTGAGCAATATCCGATAAGGAGGGGCAGAGAAACGTCAGGGGCTTATCGTTAGATAGTTGCTTGAGCTTTCGCACGCGCTCAACCCCTGATTTGGAATTGAGGTCGCACCCGATCGCATACACTGTATCGGTGGGGTAGAGCACGATCGCGCCACTCCGCAACGCATCCACAACTTGATCAAGACCACGAGCTTGCGGGGTTTGAGGATGAATTTTATAAATTGTCGCCATAGTTGATTGCAAAAATTAGGGTGTAAAGGGTCTTTTCCTGCCAGTCGCCCGATCTCAGCCCTCTAGCCGTGCCTCGGTTGCCGGGAGGGCGGGGATACAGCGATCGCACAACTCCAAGATTGGATGGAGTTTTGGGGCAAGCCCAAGTGCCGGAAACTAGATTTTATGGCACGATCGAGCGGTTTGTGGCACACCGTGGCTCTCTCAAGGAGGGGGCTAGGATGAGGGCAAATTCAGATCAGGATGAACAAAAAATGTCCCTCTGTTCAGCAACTGCCAGTTTTTCTAGCCCCGCTTTTTCTAACCTTGGATTTCTAACCTTGGATGGTGTAATCAACTTAGATGGTGTAATCAACAATGAGTAAAGTCGCTTACCTTGAGTGCCCGACGGGAATTGCAGGTGATATGTGCCTGGGTGCGTTGATCGATATCGGTGTGCCTTTAGAGTATCTGATTGAGAAGCTCGATTGCTTGGGCATTGCAGGCGAGTATAAACTGTGGGCAGAAAGCGTGCAGCGTAATGGGCAACGGGCGACAAAGCTGCACGTTGAGTTAGATGGCGAGTCTACTCCTCACTCCCACACTGCGGAGCACGCCTCAGACCACCATGCTTATTCTAAGCTGCGACACTTGCCTGAAATTGAGCAGATGATCTGCGGAGCGCACTTACCTGCGAGGGCTTTAGCTTGGAGCTTAGCTGTGTTTCGGCAATTAGCCGCAGCGGAAGGGGCAGTGCATGGAATTGCTCCAGAGCAAGTGCATTTTCATGAAGTGGGCGCGATCGATGCGATCGTAGATGTTGTGGGCACCTGCTTGGGTCTAGAGTGGCTCGGCATTGATCGCCTCTACTGCTCAGCGTTTCCCACTGGGGGGGGCACAATTCGAGCGGCGCATGGGCGCCTGCCGGTGCCAGTGCCAGCGGTGCTGAAACTGTGGGAAATGCGCCAAGTGCCTATTTATAGTAATGGTATTGAGCGCGAGCTTGTCACCCCAACCGGGGCAGCGATTGCCACTGCGATCGCGACTGATTTTGGTGCACCTCCCCAGATGACGCTACAACAGGTTGGTTTAGGGGCTGGCTCTCTTGCTCTCCCCCTTCCCAACATTCTCCGCCTGTGGATCGGTGAATCTTCTGCCTCGTCTACTTTTGCAACCCTCACCCAGCCCTCTTCTGCTCAGCAATTTTCCGACTTCTCCCTCCCGTCTTCGGCGTCTCTGTCCACTGTTGCCCTGCTCGAAACCCAAATCGACGATCTCAATCCCCAAGCGATCGGCTATCTCTTCGATGTTCTGTTTCAGGCAGGCGCAGTCGATGTTTTCACCCAGGCGATCGGCATGAAAAAATCGCGTCCAGGCGTCTTGCTGACTGTTCTTTGCCCCCCGGACCATGTTTCAGCGTGCGAAGCGGTTTTGTTTCAAGAAACAAGCACCCTGGGCATTCGGCACTCTGTGCAGCAGCGATCGATTCTAGAGCGAGGCTTTCAGCAAGTCGAAACCGGATATGGAGCGGTGAGCATTAAAATTGCGTCGAGGGGGGGTGCGATCGTAAACGTTCAGCCCGAATATGAAGATTGCGCTGATATTGCTCGGCATCACCATCTAGCTTGGCGGGAGGTGCATCGATTGGCGCTTCAGAGTTGGTATCTTCAACACCCTCAACCCAATGCCAGCTTACCGTTTCACAGTCATTAGCCCCTCATACGGTTGTAGGCACCGGTGGATTTGCTTATAATCTCCTCAGAGAAAACGAATCTTAAGAATTTATTCCGTAACGTTACTGATCTATTACGTAGATACTTCAGAACAGGGCGGCTTTACCTTTACTGGGAAATCATCTGATGCTCAGCGACGATCTTCCTCCACTTTGCCAACTCCTTCACCGATTCTGTCCCCTCAATCAACTGTTTGGCAACGTAAAAGTGGAACATGTGCAACTTGCAACCGGGCGGCGACTACTCTAGGCAAAATTGGCGTGGTCGAAGCCTTCGAGGAATTGATCTCAGTGGTGCTAACCTGAGCGGAGCCGATCTCGAAGGCGCGGATCTCAGTCATGCAATTCTAGCTAAAACCAACCTCCAAGGCGCAAACCTCACTCGTGCTAGGTTATCCCACATCAACCTACAGGGGGCGTTTCTCCAACGGGCTAACCTTTCCCATGCAGATTTACGCGATGCCGATTTAGACAAAGCCCAGCTAGATAATGCCGTGCTAGTGCATGCCCACCTCGATCGCGCAACACTTCGGCAGGCATGGCTTCACAATGTCAAGCTCGATCATGCTAGCCTTTGCGATGCCGTGCTTTGTGAAGTTTCGATGCTGCTCACAAGCTTAAACCACGCCAATCTAGAACGGACAGACTTGCGCCTAGCTTACATGGCGAATGCTTTTTTGAGAGACGCAAATCTTAGAGATGCAAATTTAGAACGCGCCAATCTCACAGAGGCAAAACTTAACCGATCGCACCTCAATCGGGCAAATTTATTTGATGCCCTTCTGATGGGGGCAAATTTAGAAGCCGCCTGTTTAGAAGATGCAAATTTGCGAAATGCCACCTTACATGGGGCGTATCTCAGCCGTGCCAATCTGAGAAGAGCCGATCTGAGCATGGCTAAGCTGCGTCGCGCTCAGCTTGAAAACGCAGATCTAAGTTTCGCAAAGCTTATTCAAACCGATCTTCGAGGAACCTATTTCGGCTTTGCCAGACTTCATAAAGCAGATTTGAGCCAAGCCGAACTTGAAGGGGCGGATTTGGCTGGGGCTGACTTGAGCCGCGCTAAACTGCCCAAAGCTCATCTCAGGCGAGCGAATTTAGCTGCCGCAAACTTAAGCCAGGCTGATTTTGCCCAAGCCAGACTCAACAATGCCAACTTAAGCGAAGCAAATCTATACCGTGCTACTCTACGAGGCGTGCAATTTGGCGGAGCAAAGCTAGCGGGAGCCGATTTGACTCACACAGATCTCCGTCAAGCATTTTTGCGCCGCACTAGTCTAAATGACGCAAATTTGAGTGACGCGAGTTTGCAAGGAGCCGATCTGAGTCGTGCTTATCTGAGCGGTGCAAGGCTTCATCGCGCCGATTTGAGTCATGCTCGGCTTGGAGGCGCAAATTTGCTGCATGCCAGTCTCGAAGGCGCGAATTTGCGCCACGCCAACCTTAATCGAGCTTATTTAATTTACAGCAATTTCAATGAAGCCATTTTAATGAACGCAAATCTTCAATCGGCAAACTTAACAGGAGCACAGTTAACGAACATAGATTTGCAGTTAACCAATCTGCTAGGGGCACTTTGGACGAGCGAAACCACTTTGACCCATGCCATCCTCGGCGGGGCAATCGAAGACTGGGCGCGATCGCAAGAACAATTTTTTCTCGATCGAGATGCTCTTTTTCAGAGCAGTGATGTCAGCAGTGCGGTTGAGGAGGCGAGAATTGATCTTGAAGATCGGCTATCTAGTTTAGAAGACACGTTTGAGCGTTCTAGATACTTGCTGAGTCGTCTAGGACGGACGGTAGAAGGGCTAAACAGCCAAACACAAGCTGAGTTGATCCACGCCTTGAATGATCGAATTTTGAACTTTGACCAAAATTACAACCGTGCAGAAGCGGAAATAGAAGACTATAGACAGCGCATTGAGGCGTTGAATGAAGAAAATATCGCGCCGGATCGGGTAAAAACCCTGCTTTCTGACATGCACGCCAGCATTGCCCAGTTGAATCAATATGCAGAAATCTTTGAGCGACTGTGGGTGTGCCAGATCGATTGTGAGATCGATCTCAATGTGAGTTCTGTCGAACCGATCGAAGACGATCAGAGCGAAGACAAGGGGGAGTAATCCTCAACCTTGATCGCATAATTTTAGGCGTTGCTCGAATTGGTTTACTGATCCAAGCCGAGCGATCGCAAATGGCTACGCCCTGAAGGTCAATAACAGAACGTGAATAAAATTCCCATCAGTTTTTATCTAACGGGAAATGGCGAACAATGACGCAATAAAGCCCCGCACAATCGGAGACAAGCGTTACCAAAAACGCATGCTCCATCGATTGAGAATAGGCTTCCTGAATGCCCAATGCTGGCAACGATAACAACGCTATCAACCAAAACGGCGCGATCGCCATTGGGACAAGCAACAACGATAGAACAACCAGTCGGGCGTTTAGCAAATAACCCCGCCGAAAACTCCGGATGTTGTTTGCTGCAAGGGGCAATCTATCAAAGTTAGAGCGGCGATCGCTGCAATCATAGGTTGATTGCAGCATCGACGGGGCTAAGTGGGTGTGTTGATCCAAGACAGTTGATGTAATTTGAATCGCAGTTTCATCAATGTCATGCTGCTTGAGATACTCCCCGGTGGGCATGAAATCCATAACATTTTACCATCCGTAATTTCAGGAAAGCGGCTCCTCACTCTACGGGATTAAGCTCAATGCGCTAGCAGGCTCTAGCCGTTTTGATGTGCTGGTTGAAGGTAATCACCATCCTGAAATTGCAAGTGGGGCTAAGACGGTAGATTTAAACAAGGAATTTGATATTGAGAGAGAAATTTGAAAAAGTAACTTGAACCGCCATCTAGGTAATCACGATCTCTTTGATCACGCGATCGTCTTTGACAACACCAAGGCTACGACCTCTCTGCCGTTCTTCGTGGGCAATGCCATAGAGAGCAAGCCCAGTGCGAAGCACTTCTGCCATATTCTTGTCCTCGGCTTCTGCAAGTTCTTGAAGCAACGAGTAAGCTTCTTCGGAGAGGTCAAGATTTAGACGTTTTCTGACCTTAGCTGAGGTATTCGGCTTAGGTTTGTCGTTTGCCACAGAAGCATTTTTATTATCCGCCATAACTAATCCTTTTTCATCTCGACTGTGCGTTCCCAGGCAGGCTTGAATTTATCGATCTAAGCTAAATTAGAGTGCGATCGCAAGATTGAATGTATCTGACGCAACGTTTCGGCACCTACTCTAGAGGGTCAACCCTTGGTGAGTTAGCCTGTTAAGTCGAGTGTCGTTGATCATCTAAGTCAATCCTCAAGTTAATGATCTGAGCGAATCAATGCGCTACGGGTGTGCCTGGTTTTGATCTTCCATACAACTCTACTTGGAACTTCAAACTTTGTATCTGTGTTAGACCAAATCCCATAGAATCTACATAATTATTATATCTTTTGATCAGTAGTCTTTGTGAGCTATGTTGCGATTAGGTCTCAGAGAAATTGCGGAATAACAAAACAGCCTGCTCAAAGCTACGATTTCGCTCTAGCTAAGGCAGGCATTGCTGATCTAAAGTTTAGAGCCTCCCCAAGGGGCTGAGTCTAGAAGCTCTTCTGCGTCTCCATTGCTTTGCTCTAATAAGTTCAAAGCAATCAAGGCTAGGTCGAAGGTGCGTTTTAACTGTGGGCGAGGCATCTCGGATTGACGCCTCAGCAAACGCTGAACAGAAACGTGGCTATATTGATGAACCGTAGGGTGAGCTATGACCCAGTGCGATCGATAAGACCTTGTTCTAGAGCCGGGTCTAAAACTTGAAACCTGACTTGAGTTATCGTAATAATCCATGAGATTCTCCTTTCAAGGTATAAATAAGGATGAAATAGGAGCGGAGGATGACAGTGCGCCATAGCGAAGGTAAAGCTCAAACCTTTTTCCTATCGCTGTAGACGTGCTATAGGCAGCATCGAATTGTTGGGATGCTGTGTATAAATAGTGTCGTTTTCCTACTTAAGCCGCTTTTGAAGATTTACTTGCCGAGTTATCAGGCAAGATCGGCTCTACCACTAAGGTAATGTTGACCATTTCGAGGACTCTCACTCGGGTGCCAGGCGGCAACACCACGTTATGGGGGCAAACCGCATTCCACCACGTTGCGCGGTATTCAACTCGACCCCCTTGCTCAGGGTGAATCGTTTCTGACACTGTGCCGATATCCTGTCGCACATAATTTTGAGAAATGGCAACGTTTAGAATTGCGTATTCTTGAGAGGTTCGAGCTTTCTTTGCGAGTAGGCGTTTGAGCAGTTTTAGGAAGTTGGGAGCTTGCATAACATTCCTTTGTGTAATTTAAGTATTTCTCAAGACGAGCCATCATCAGCAACCATTTAAGAGCGTTCTAAAGCAGTCTGGGCATTGATTAAGACCGCTTTTTGCTTTTTGTAGGACTATATTTTTTTGGAAGCCCTATTCCTAAACCCTTTCCCGTAAGAGAGGTATTAGCGAGTAAGCCGTCCTTAGTCCTGTTTTAATTACTCCTCACCGTGTCTGCGCTCTTCTAATGCTGCGGATGCCATGCCTTGATAGCAATGGTCTTAGATAAAATCAGCTAATATGGCTGATTCCTTATGACTATAATTGAGGCTAGATTGGAATGTCAAGTACACAAATTACATGTTTTAATTACACAAACTTTCCGTACTTCCTGACAAGTGCCATAAAAAAGCCAGACATAACTGTCTGGCTTTATCTAATTGAATTCGTACACCTACCTGGATTGATGCATTAGCGTTTAATGCGCCGTTAGTTCACCATATCGCGCATCGATCGAGTTGCTGCGGTTCCTGCATCATCAGCCGTACGAGCCGTTTGCTTTGCTGCATCATTCATGGCACGATTAGCATTCTTCATACCTGCTGCCGCTTTATCTTTAATCCCCTCTGCGGCGCGCCCAGCATCACTCGAAACTTTATCCCCCGCACCGAATACATTGTCCTTCACGTTTTCAGCACCTTGCTTGATGCGATCGCCCAATTCCTGAGCTTTGTCACCCGCGCGATCGCTGCTCCCTGCCACGCGATCGCCTACTGCTTTGGCTTCTTGTTGAGCGTTTTTAGTCCGCGCTTTCAGGGTGTCTCCCGTATCCTTCGCTCGTTCTAGGGGGTTTCCGCTACTTTCTAAGAGGCTTTTAGGATTTTCCGGCTTGGCTGCCTTAATTTTCTCAGCGTTGTCAATCAGCCGTTGCACTTTACCCTCTGTACCCTCAACCGCTTTCGCCGAAGGAGCCGCATCAGTGAAGTTATTCATACCGCCTTCATAAGGCTGGTTTTGCCCAACTGGATTGGGACCAGGCGAGGTTGCTTTCATTGCACCAGGCGTCTTTGCTTGGGCTGAGCCACTACAAGCTGTGTTAAGGAACAATAATGTGCCCATGAAAAAGGTCACTAGAACTTGTCTTAGACGAATGGCTTTGATGAAAGAGATGATTTTGTTCATAAGATTCTCCGTAGTTTCAAGTGATAGATGAAGTTTCAAGTGATAGATGAGCAAAGTCTACTGACCGATCGCAGGATTTGCTTTCGCTTCAGGATTAGCAGAAGCCTCCTCTGCCGTTCGGTCAAGGAAGGATGATGCATCTTTGAACGCTTCGCCAACTCGCTCTAAGATCTTCGCATCTGGGTCGCTTCGTTGAAGCATGGGCTGCTTCTCAATAGGCAAATCTGAAAGCGCCTTTGGCGTCCTGTAACCAATATCAGGATTGCTAGATTCGGAAGTTTGATAGCCTGGATAAATCAAATCCGAAGCATTGGTCTGGATCTGAGCACTTGCAAGCAAGCGATCGTGACGACGTGAGGTGCCTTCAAACGGCAAACTTGACTGGGGCTTTCCGTTTACCTTGGGATCGGTAGACATTTTGTAATTCGTATAACCGTCTCCACCTTTAGTGTGAGGATTGTTGTTGCCACCCATCTGAACAGGAAGATTGCTTGGGCGTGCGCCCTGAGCAGTTTCGCTGCTACAAGCTGTGTTTAAAAGCAAGCTAAATCCCATGAAAACGATTACTAAGAATTGACCTAGCTTTAGTTTCTTGAAGAACTCTGTGAGTCTTTGCATACATTACTCCTACTACTTTAAGCCTTGTTTAATGAGGCTTAAAACTTCTAATAGACGACCAATAGACGACCCGATATCTTTCCAGTTAAGGAAAGTTTGGCTTCGACTCCTGAACCTTTATAGTCCACACATCAAAGCCTGATTTGCGTAGGTTTTTATTCGCGTTCTAACACTACACAGTTAAGGGCAAGGCTCGCCTCTAACGTAGGTTTCATTCCTTTTGGGTGAATGGGTGTAGAGGTTCTAACTTCAGAGAGAGTTCTGTTTGGCTTGAAACAGTTGCGATCGCAGGTTTTGAGCTTCAGAAATTTTGTGCCCCGTTTTGAAAGCTGGTAACCGTGTCTTAAAGTAGATCGAAGAAACCCTACACAGAAATCCATGGGACATCTGCGATCGTTGCTCACTTGGCTCGGTCAACCTTCCCTGAAAAAAGCACTTCGATGGCTGATTATTGGCGCGGTCTTGTTTTTTCTACTTCAAACAATTCGCGATCATTGGCAGGAAGTGGCTCAGATTCGGATTGAGCGGGCGGGGTGGGCAAGCTTAGCGATCGCAACCGGGATTACCCTGTTTGCTCACATGTTTACAGGCTATGTGTGGACCTGGATCTTGCAAGAATTGGGGCAATCGGTGAAGGGGGCTTGGGGCGTCAGCGTGTACCTCAAGACCAATCTTGCTAAATATTTGCCTGGAAATGTGTGGCATTTTTATGGGCGCATCACCTCTGTAAAGAAAGTCGGAGTCGCTGCCAATATTGGAACGCTGAGTGTCTTGCTAGAACCGTTACTCATGGTTGCTGCCGCCTGTATCGTCGGTTTGATAGGGCTTAGGCGGCTTGGTATTCCGCAATTTGCCCCTGTTTTACAAGCCATCTTACTAATAGGAACCCTAACGGTTGTTCATCCCCGGATTCTCAATGCCTTGCTCAAACGAGTAGCAAAGCTCAAAAAAACTTCTCTAGATGCTCCTCCACGAATTCGGCGGTATCCAATTTTGCCATTATTAGGAGAAATCGGATTTTTGCTCCTACGATCGCTGGGATTCATCGCTACATTTCTGGCGATCGCGCCCATCCAGACAGACCAGATTCCTCTGTTGGTTAGCTCTTTTACTTGGGCATGGTTAATGGGGTTTATTATTCCGGGGTTGCCTGGCGGCGTCGGAATTTTTGAAGCTACTGCGATCGCGCTCTTGGGACAGCATTTCTCAACGGCTCAAGTTCTCAGTGCGGTTGCTCTCTACCGATTGGTTAACACTCTGGCAGAAACCCTTGGAGCAGGACTTGTCGTGATCGATGAACAACAAAATTATTAAAAACAATTCACTTTAAAGATTGTCGACCATCTATAAAACTACACAGGAACTACAGATAATAAGCTCAATTTTCCTCACGCTTCATCGGCAATAGATAGATCAGAAGAATTCAAATTTTCTTCACGCTCAGCCATGTTATCTAAAGCAGGAATTGGCTTTGTTTGGGCAAAAATTCGGTAATCTTCTAGCACTAAATCTTTTTGAGTAGATGGTTCTGATTTATCCATTTTAACCAGGTTGTAATGAACATTCTCTGCATAAATAGTGAACGTTACATTAAATATCTCTAGAAAATTAACAATCCATCGGCACTCATTTTCTGGATAGTTTTCGTAATACCGGATTAGCTCTGCAACCTTTGCTTCAAGATGAGTTCGAGAATTTCTACAAATTAAAATAAGTTTGAGAAGAACAATCACTAAAGTCATCGGGTTGCCTGGGGAAAGCAATAAGATAAACAACGAAGATGGCTCTTGCCGATTCTCAGTAGTGAGGTATTCAATCACTCGATTACAGGTTCTAAGAATTAGGGCACTGCTAATTATTTCCTGGTCATAATCTTGATAAAGAGTATCAAGCTTTTCTGCTAATCTAGCTTGAAATATTTCTGCAAAGGCACTTTTTTCAACAGAGAAGATTAAATATTTTTGCAAACCGTTCTTAAACTCTTGATAGCTCAAATCTTGAGTTTGCTGAAGAAAAATGTTTGCTAAATTGGCATGGCTGTATTGCCCTCGCTTTGCAACGATCGTCTTGATCAAAAGTAAGACATTTTCGCCTAATTCGGTGGGGTTTTTCGGGGCTTTTTCGGGGCTTTTTGCTGTCTGCGATCGCACAATATACATTGCCAAATCAAACTTAAATCGATCTTTCAAGCGCTTTGCCAACGTTCGTGCTGCTTCTCGTTGCTCAATCGGGTTTTCTAAATCAACAAATTGTGGAACTAATAAATAAGAGGTATAGCGATGTGCCCAAGCTGTTTGAGTTGGTTGCTGCTCGTCATATCGCGAGGCAAATAACTTTAAATCCTGATAATCTTTGCTATTTCTAAAGCTTTCTATCCAGATTTGTAGACGCTTTAAAGTTGGAGAAATGGTTTGATGTTTTAGGGTAGAGTCCTCGAAAAGACGAATTAATTGCTGGATTGGCTTATAGTGGCGCGTGGCATCCCAGTTGTTTACTAAAATATAGCAACACCGCTTTAATGTATTTCTAAATTCGGTCTCGTCATTGTCAAAAATAAGGTCGTATACTGCATAAATTGTGCCTGAACCCGTAGAGTCAATTTGATAGAAAAAGAGCCGCTTAAACTCTAGTAAAACTTCTTCAGGCGGCCATTTTTTAACAATATCTAGCAAAAATTGGTAAAGAATGGTTTGGGAGTTTTGAGTGCATCGCTCAGACCGCGACGATCGCTGCGGAACCAAGCTACTCTGCGGTGATGCGCTATCAACCCTTTGAGAAGCTTGTCTATCAGTCTGAGAAACTTGTCTATCAGGCAGCGCCATTGGCTCTGTTACACTCCGGAGCATCACACCGTCTTCCGCAGGCATCCTAGGCTCCGATGGCAACGGTATTCCCGCAGCCTCGTTTTGAGGGTCGCTCTGATTGTCTGACGTTGTACTCATAATCTATCCCAGCACCAAGTTTGTGAGACTCACCCACCGTTCTGAGCCAAAATTGCCTCTCCGAGCCTGATCTTAGGGATGACGCGACAAATTTCGCACTCAGCAGATTGCGGCTCCTACCCTCAGTAATGCCCACAGAGGGCGCGATCGCGATCACAAATCTTGTCGTTACACCAAAAAATCGGAGTTGAAAAACTGTAGGGTTAGCCAAGCCGATCTCTACCGTCTAACTTTAAGATCGCAAATTTGATTGCAAAATCGGTTAAGTAAAGGTCTCCCGTGATAAAACCTATAGAACCTTCATCCACAATGTCTTGCCCACTGCCTCCAGATCGCCAATTCTTTTAGAAACCAGTTGCTTATGTCTCGCTCAAGTTCCCTCCGTTCCTACATTTTGGCGCGCCTGCTGCTTGCTCCTCTCATGCTTTGGCTGATCACAACGCTCGTGTTTTTGTTGCTGAGAGCAACCCCAGGAGATCCGATCGATGCACTTTTAGGACCTCGTGCTCCGCAAGCTGCAAAAGACGCCCTGCGAGAGCAGTTGGGATTGAATAAATCGTTGCTGCTTCAGTACATCGATTACATGGGATCGCTATTGCGCTTGGATTTGGGTCAATCGCTGACGACGCAAGGGCAAACCGTTTGGGAAATTATCACCAATTTTTTTCCAGCAACAGTGGAATTAGCGGTGATCAGCATGGCGATCGCGCTTGTGGTGGGCATTGCAGTCGGCGCGCTCTCTGCCTCGCGACCCAACACCCTACTCGACGCGGGTGGGCGGCTTTTCGGCATCGTGACGTATTCAATCCCAATGTTTTGGTTTGGGATGCTGTTGCAGCTAATCTTTTCAGTGCAGTTGGGCTGGTTTCCTTTAGGAACTAGATTTCCAGTCACAATCTCTGCACCAGAAGGCATAACGGGGTTGTATACAATCGACAGTCTGTTGAGTGGAGACCTAACCGGATTTTTGACCGCACTCTATTATTTAGCGTTGCCATCGATCACGCTGGGTGTTCTCATCAGTGGAATTTTTGAGCGGATTGTGCGTGTCAATCTTAGGCAGACGCTACAAGCAGAATATGTTGAAGCGGCAAGAGCGAGAGGAATTCCTGAATCAAAAATATTGATCAATCATGCCTTAAAAAATGCCATGATTCCGGTGATTACAATTTTGGGTTTAACCCTAGCGGCAATGCTCGGTGGCGCAATTCTAACTGAAGTGACGTTTTCCTGGCCTGGGCTTGCCAACCGTCTCTATCGTGCCATTGCCCAACGAGATTACCCTACCGTTCAAGGAATTGTTGTGTTTTTTGCTGCGATCGTTGCGATCGCAAGTATCACGATCGATATTATTAACGCCTACATCGATCCGCGAATCCGTTATTAACCTTCGTTCCTAATTTTAAGATGGGGAGGCAAAGAGAACGATCGCCTCCCTATTCGCTAGCAGTATTTCACCAGATGTTTTATTGTCTTTACGGTTGTCGTTCCCTAGTAGTCTGCCAGGTGGAACTGAGGGAGAGAGGGATAGTCTGGTAATCGGGTCATCGACTCATCCACCCACTTACCCATCAACTCAACGTGGACAATCTACTAGCGTTTTACGAGCAGGGAAACGACGCAGGACAACTATCGAGGGAGGCACTCAGTCGGGATTGGGGCAGCAGCCTGGTTAGAGGGCACCGCAGTTAGAGAACTCGTATTCATCAAACTGAGATTGCGATCGCGCTGTAGATTGGCTTCAAGATTGAGAATGGCTTCCCGCCCTGAGGTTCCGGCAGGTCCATTGGCGCGATAGGCAACTGCTGCACTGGGATTTGTGCCCGAAAACTGTCTATAGTCGTCTCTCGTGGTGCTGCGGATTGAACCTATGGCGGGATTAACTCCGCTCACGTTGGGATTGGTAGTGCTCAGGTTGGCGCGATCGCGTCTCAGGTTTGCCTCAAGATTCATAATGGCTTCCCGCCCTGAGGTTCCGGCAGGTCCATTAGCGCGATAGGCAACTGCTGCACTGGGATTCGTACCCGAAAATTGTCTATATTCTCCAGTAGCAGAATAGCTGGCAGACCCAATTTGAGACTGGTCGGTAGCTTGGCGTCCCGTACCGCCAATGTTGGATTGTGTCGGGAACTGATTGACCGATGAACTGGTTGCCGGACCGCCAACGCCGCCCTGAATGTAGTCTGCACATCGATCAGGAGTTTGATTAATGGGGGCTTGATTGACCGCAGGGGGAGCAGGGTTGAGGGGGCTGCCCGGCGAGGTCTGGGCTAGAACGGGCAAACCCATTAAGGCAGAAGCACCTGATGCTCCCAAGAAAACCATAATTTGCTTTAAGTTAAGTAATTTCATTGAACGCTCCAAAACTGCTGTATGGAATGGATAAAATGTGTTTTTTGCTACTTTTTAGAGTAGAAATTGCGATGACAAAGATTCTCTGTCTTGAGGAGTTGATCGCTCTACCTCTTCGGTCAGATCGCGATCGCTAAATTCTAAAATTTAACTCTAGCGTGATGTTATTTCAGAGCTTTAGACCTACGC
Organism: Myxacorys almedinensis A; assembly: GCF_010091945.1. Classification (GTDB taxonomy): domain Bacteria; phylum Cyanobacteriota; class Cyanobacteriia; order Leptolyngbyales; family Leptolyngbyaceae; genus Myxacorys; species Myxacorys almedinensis. The sequence goes on along the minus strand of NZ_WVIE01000018.1, from coordinate 74,229 downwards.
TAGACTGTGTTTGCTCTCTCGACCGTGTATTTGGAGGCTCATGATGCTTGAGTTATATCAATTTGAACTATCGCACTACGTTGAAAAAATACGCCTGATTCTGGATTACAAAGGATTGGAGTATCGCAAAATTAATGTCACGCCTGGAATTGGACAGATCGAGTTGTTTCAGATGTCGGGTCAGCGTCAGGTTCCGGTACTAAAAGATGGCAGCGAGATCATTGCAGATTCAACTGCGATCGCAGAATATCTAGATAAAAAATATCCCGAAAAGCCCCTCCTGCCTTCAGATCTCAAGCAAAAAGGCGTGTGTTTGCAGATGGAGCAGTGGGCAGACGAATCGATCGGTCTCAATGCTCGTAAGGCGCTGATTGGTGCGCTGAGCAAAAATCAGACATTTCGCACGGCGGTTCTTCCCAACTCCACGCCCGACATTCTAAAGAACGTGGTGAGCGCCATTCCAAGCGACTTTCTCAGCGTTTTGGGGTTGGGTGTCGGGATGGGACCAGACGCTGTGAAAACAGCAGAAGCAGAACTGAAACGCAGTTTAACCGCGCTGTGCTTTATTTTAATGGAACAGCCCTATCTTTTGGGTGACACGCCAACCCTGGCAGATTTTGCCGTGGCAGGTCTAACAATGTATGTCAAGTTTCCCAAAGGCCCGTATTTAGATATTCCTCAAGGGCTGAAAGATCAAGGCGTCCCTGGCATTGCCGATGTAGGGACATTTGAGCCATTCTTCACATGGCGCGATAAGCTCTACACTGACTTCCGCAGGGCATTTTCTAGCGCGGGTTATCCTGGCGCTAGTGGCAGTGCTCCAACGTCGATCAACATTGACTAAAACGTTAACTAAGTTGTAATTCTAAGCTATACAACATCGTAGGGAGGTCATTCTCCCTACGATTGCTATTTGCAGACCCAAATATCATAAAATTCGGTTTGTGCTTGTTGCGTATAGTGTTGTTTAAATATTTGTCTAAACTCATCACTAAATAGTTTTTGAAGCGGTGGATAGTAATTGTAAACTTCAAACGGCTTCTCATTTTTAGGAATCAACCACGATGGAATTTGGCATGTTTTTATAGCATTTAATGTATTATCCGGCGTATTGTTTAACCCTGATGCTTGCATTTCCATTAGCGACGCAGAATCTAATAAATAGGGATTGCCTGCAAATACGAATGCTGGTCGGTAGGTAGATAAGGGATAGCTCGATCCATATCCCATTGAAATGTCTCGATGAGCCTTAACCACCTGCTCGATATCATAGACGATGCGTTTACTTGATGGATTGAGCAACCGAGATACTAATGGGGCTTCGGTTGAATACACTGTAAGAGAAGTCGATAACATAAACGCCAATGCAGTAGTGATGCTAATCGAAGTAGAAATGCCAAGCCATTGTTTGTTTTTGCTTGAACATGCTCCCAATACTTTCTTCATCAGATCGCTTAATGGATAAAGCAACAACGGTACAAACGGCAGCATATTATTTTCCAATGCTCCGCGTGTCGCACCGACGATCGCAGCTACTCCAGCGCACGGAACAAATAGAAGAAAATAGAGCCAATACTGCCGAAGCCACTGTTTAAAGCCTTGGCTATGGATGCCTAGTAGGTGAAGCGCCGCGATCGCAGTTGGTAAACTTACAAATCCTAACCACAGCCCATTTTTGATCACTTGCTCAGGGTTAATCCCTTTGCGCCCAACTTGCTGAAGCCATGCCAAATAGTTGCTAAGCGAAATATTTGAGAATAGAAAAAAGGGTGCGATCGCAACTAATGCAGATCCAATCAACGATATGAGGGTATAGATAATCCCAAATCGTTGAAACACTAAAACGTAAACGGGAAGAAAATGCAGGAGCGCGGTAATCTTGAGATTGGTACTAATGCCAAATGCGATCGCGCTGCCGAAAACAGCACTCCATTTGTTTCCGTAGGCGGCTAGAAAGATCCCAATTGTTGTGCAAAGCAGTAATAACGAGTCTGGTCTCACCCAAAATGATGATGTGACAAGCCCTGTGGCAGAGGTGAGAGCCAAAAAATAAAGGCTCGTTAAGGCGCATCCTGCGATCGCGAAACTGAAGGGCAGGCGTTTTTTAAACAATAGAAAACTAACAAATAAGCTCACAATTCCGGCTAAGCAACCTGCAAGTTTTACACTAAAAAAACTGGGCTTTAGAACAGCCAAAAAGGCACCTTGAATAATGTATAAACAAGACCCATAATTATTGATATAGCGCGCTGCTGCATCACTAGATGGATAAAGAGAATGCCCTGTTTGGAACAGCCAAGAGACCGATGCTACATTAGCCTCAGCCGGATCGGCAAACAGAGGGGCACCAAGATAAATAACTACAAAACCCAGATAATTTAGGATTAAAATTGCGGCTGCCAAACCTAAACCCAATTCCAAGTTCTGAACTTTAAGTTGTAATCGATTTTTGATTGGTAAAAACAAAACCATAACAATCATTCCAACCAAAAAAAGCTGAAAAAAAAGCAGCCAAGAGTGTTCAATTTGCAATCTGTGGCTTGAAGCAATTAATGCTGTGATTGTTTTGAAAAACGTCATTGTCGTGTAGCTTATTTTCCACAAAGCACGTATAACACAATTTATCATTTGGAGAATAGTGAACCTTGATTTCGCGCTAGCATTTTTAGTACATCTGACCCAACATGTTTTAAAATCAACACGTACTTTCTAAACAGCCCCAGTACCTCGGAATTACAAATTACACATTAAAGTTATGGACAAGCCACTAGGATCGGTAATTCAAGGGTCATTAAGCAAGGGGCTAGAGGTGCGGCTTCATGCCGATGTATCGGTCGAAGAAATGCGCGTGGGTAAGTTTTTGGTGGTTCAAGGGGTGCGATCGCGCTTCTTTTGCATGTTGACTGACGTTTCTTTAGGAACTGCCAGCCCGCGCATTCTGGCAAACCCTCCCGAACCGAGCAACTTTTTCTTGCAAGAAGTTCTGGCTGGCAGTGGAACCTATGGCACGATCGAGCTTTCTCCGATGCTAATGTTCACGCCGCAAGACGAAACAGAGGTAAAACAATCAACGAACGGCAAGAAGAAAAGCTCGAAGTTAGCCTCGTTTGAGCCAAACACGGGCGAGACGATCGAACTGCTTCCAGTCAAAACGATTCCGAGCCACTTTAGCCAGGTGTTTGATGCCAGCGAACGAGACTTTCGGGCGGTGTTTGGCTGGGAAGACGACCCCCAACGGCGCAACTTTGCCATCGGGCAACCGATCGATATGGCGGTTCCGGTTTGTTTGGATCTCGATCGCTTTGTCGAACGGAGTAACGGCGTTTTTGGCAAGTCGGGAACCGGAAAATCGTTTCTGACTCGTCTGTTGCTTGCAGGCATTGTTCGCAAACAAGCCGCTGTTAATCTCATTTTCGACATGCACTCTGAGTATGGTTGGGAAGCCGCCCGCGAAGGCAAACAGTTCAGCACGGTCAAAGGGTTACGCCAACTGTTTCCGGGACAAGTGCAGATTTTTACGCTTGATCCAGAATCAACGAAACGTAGAGGCGTTCGAGACGCTCAAGAGCTTTATGTTAGCTACGATCAAATTGATGTCGAAGATTTGATGCTGGTGCGCGGTGAACTGAATTTGTCAGAGGCGAGTTTAGAAAACGCCGTTATTTTGCGAAATGAATTTGGTAAAGCTTGGATCAATCGCCTCCTCACCATGAGCAACGGTGAGATTCAAGAATTTTGTGAAACCAAGATGGGTAGCAAGTCATCGATCATGGCATTGCAGCGCAAACTCAATCGGCTTGATGATCTCAAATATATTCGCAGCAGTTGTCCGCACAATTATGTTAGCCAGATTCTAGACTGTATTGAAAGTGGAAAGCATGTTGTGGTTGAGTTTGGCTCTCAGTCAAACATGCTCTCGTACATGCTGGCAACGAATATTATTGCCCGTCGGATTCACCAAGCCTATGTCCGCAAAGCAGAGTATTTTTTGCAAACCAAAGATGTCAAAGACCGTCCACTTCAGTTGGTGGTGACGATCGAAGAAGCTCACCGATTTCTTGACCCAGCCACTGTAGGACAAACGATCTTTGGTACGATCGCACGGGAAATGAGAAAGTATTTTGTCACGCTTTTAGTGGTGGATCAGCGCCCGTCGGGCATTGATAACGAAGTCATGTCCCAGATTGGCACTCGCATCACCGCGCTGCTTAATGACGAAAAAGACATCGAAGCAATTTTCACGGGGGTTTCGGGTGGGCAGAGCCTGCGATCGGTACTGTCTAAGCTCGACTCTAAACAGCAGGCTCTTATTTTAGGGCATGCCGTTCCGATGCCCGTGGTGATTCGCACTCGCCCCTACGACGAGACGTTTTACGCTGAAATTGGTGACACTGCTTGGGAAGACATGCCCGATGAGAAGGTGCTTCAGGCTGCCCAAGCCGCAAAAGCAGATTTGGGCTTTTGAGCGGCACGACTGCGTTGCAAAAAATTGCGCCCCTCAAGCCAACCTCAAGCCCAAGATTGAACTGGATCGCGAATGCTTGCGCCCCATCAATTAGCGCGAGTTCGGCACCATCTTTCCCGTCGTTGCCTAACCGCCCCCAGCAGAATCGCCGTGGGAGAACTGATCGAACTTACGTCAATAATTATTAAGGAACATTTTGCGCTAGATTTCGTCAGCCTCGATTGGGGCGTTCGATCAGATTTATCCCTTTACTGCTAATCTCATTACATGAAGTTTCACTCTGCTGCTTCTAACTTTTGTTCTTTTAGCCAAACACCTATGCTGCTCAAAGGATGTTCAATGTACCGCGTTGCCGCTTCTGTAGTGCGCTCTACAACTAGCGTCGCGATCGCAGGTTGTTTGTTGGCAAGCCTTCCGTTAGTTGCCCGCGCTCAGTCCAACCCTGGGTTTACCATCTTTAGCGGCGTTGAACCTAAAAATCAACTGAACTATCACCTCGACTTTGGCGGCAACTCAGGCAGTTGGGATCGCTATCGCCTCAGAATCAAGAAAGATAAAATGAAGGTGGCGGTAGCTCAGTTTGCGATCGATTACCCCACCTATTTCAAGGGGCAGTTTGATCCTAACGATGTGGAACTGCGGGTCAACGACAAAAAAGTTGCCCTCCAAGAGGTGAAGTGGGAAAAAGAAAACAACGTGATCGAAGTTTTTCCTCAAGAACCGGTTCCGGCAGCAACTAACGTCGAACTCATTCTCTCAAATGTCAAAAATCCCAATACAGGCGGGATGTTCTACTTTAACTGCAATGTGCTCTCTCCCGGAGACGTGCCCCTCCTGAGAACCCTGGGAACCTGGATCATTGGCATCCAATAAACCAATCGATATGGTACCCTGATAGACTGTGGCGATTTTCCATAGTCTACTGATTTTTTTGATTGATTTAAGCTGGAGCAACGGCAATGACGAAGCGTACTTTAGAAGGAACCTCTCGCAAGAGAAGACGAGTTTCTGGCTTTCGCGCTCGGATGCGAACCAAAAATGGGCAAAACGTAATCAAAGCACGGCGTAGAAAAGGGCGGATTCGTCTGTCTGTTTCTCAGGGATAAAATCTGTAATGTTGCTCTGACTGTCTCCCCTAGATTGGCACTGCCGAAGCCTCACCGACTCAAGCACCGACGAGACTTTGATGCTGTTTATCGGCATGGGCTTCGTTGCAGTTCTCGATGCTTTACTGTGCGCGCATTGCGGCTCAAGGGTGAACTCGCTCCTTCTCGTATCGGCATTTCGATTAGCAAAAAAGTGAGCAAGAGTGCTGTTGTTCGCAATCGCATCAAGCGACAAATTCGGGCGGGGCTTCGCCAGCTTTTGCCAAGGCTCGCTCCGGGGTGGGACGTGGTTATCGGAGTGCGATTCCAGGTGATCGAGTGTGATTACTTTCAATTTCTGCAAGAATTAGAGCAGTTGTTGACAAAAGCCGAGGTGCTATATGGCGATTAAAGAAGAGGTCTACTACGAAGGCGGGCCCCATATTGGTGATTTGATCATCAATGTTTTGCTTGCCTTTACGGTCATCTGCATCCCCTTAACGGTGGGGGCAATCACTCGGGCGCTCTGGTTGCGCTACCGCATTACCGATCGCCGTATCAGCGTAACGGGTGGATGGATGGGGCGCGATCGCTCTGACATTATTTATTCTGAAATCGCCAAAGTGGTGACGGTTCCCCGGGGTCTTGGTGCATGGGGAGACATGGTGCTAACGCTGAAAGATGGTAGCCGTCTAGAGATGCGCTCTGTACCCAACTTCCGCACTGTCTACGATTATATCAATCAGCATTTATCCGAGCGGGCAAAAAAAGTGAGCGGTGGATTGGGGTCTCAGAAATAAGAACTTTCTCTACAGATCGGCGTTTATATCTGCTTTGTGAACGCTAAACTAGAGTCTGATCATCTTGAGCTTCTCTCAGTCGAGCCGAGATGTTTGGATTGAACCAGCAATTTTTAGGGTAGACGTAAAGCGAATGGACTTTGGTATCGGCTTTCTTTCCAACAAAATCATGCTCCCGATCCTGGATTTTTTCTACGGGATCGTACCGAGCTATGGTTTGGCAATTATTGCCTTGACTTTAGTAATTCGCTTCGCGCTCTATCCGTTGAGCGCTGGCTCTATTCGCAGTATGCGGCGGATGAAAGTCTCTCAACCCGTGATGCAGAAGCGAATGAAAGAGCTTCAGGAGAAGTACAAGAGCGATCCGGCGAAACAGCAAGAGGAAATCAGCGCACTTTACAAAGAATTCGGCAATCCCTTGGCGGGGTGTTTGCCGGTTGTGCTGCAAATGCCAATTTTATTTGCGCTGTTTGCAACGTTGCGAGGATCTCCCTTCTCGGATGTGCCTTACAACATGAATTTGCAAATTTTGCCGCGAGAGCAGATTGAGCAAATTGTGCCTCAAGCGTTTGTTGCACCGTCTCAAAATATTTACTTATCCGATGGGGTGCATTCTCGCATTTCTGCGATCGCGCCTAGTGGCACCAAATTGGCAGTTGGCGAGGCGACCAAGATCGAGTTTCAGACGCCAGAAGGCAAGCCCCTTGACGCTTTAACCGAGGCATATCCCGACACCCATCTAGTTCCCAAGTATAAAGTTACTGCCGGAGCAGAGCGGATTCGGATCAACGACGATGGCACGATCGAAGCACTGCAACCTGGCGATGTGACTCTCCAAGCGATTATTCCGGGTCTAGCGGCTGATAAAGGGTTCTTGTTCATCAATGCCCTCGGTCATGTTGGTGCGATCGATCCCGATGGAACCTTGCACTGGGATATTATCGGCATGATTCTTTTCTTTGGAATCAGCCTTTACATCAATCAACTCTTGTCTGGACAAGGCTCGACGGGCAACCCTCAGCAAGATTCGGTAAACAAAATAACGCCGGTGATTTTCTCTGGCATGTTTCTGTTTTTCCCGTTGCCGGCAGGGGTGCTGATGTATATGGTGATCGCGAATGTTTTCCAGACTGCCCAGACGTTTATTTTGTCTCGCGAACCGCTCCCCGAAAATCTTCAGAAGATTGTGGATGAGGAAGCAAAGAATGGCGGCGGGACAACTGCGATCGCGACGGATGGGACTCTGCCCTTTGAACCCGGTCGTAAGAAGAAGGCGTAACGTGAGATGGGTGAGCAACTAGAGCACCGGAGTCAACAGTGGCTAGAAGAATTTTTAGGGCTGGCGCGGCTCTCAGCGACTGTCTCTACTGAGGCGCGAACGAGCTTTTCTGGCGAAGAAAATTGCTGGCTACTGATTGATTCGGATGGGTTGCATCCTCACCAAATCGAGTCGTTGATCGGCGATCGCGGGGCAGGTCTCGACTCGATTCAGTATCTTGCCAATGCGGCGCTCAATCGGGGCGTGGGTCATGAAGAGCAGGGAATGGTGATGATCGAGCTAAATGGCTACCGTGAAAGCCGTTTGAAGGAGCTAGAGGAGATGGCTCAAGCTGCTAGCGATCGCGTCCGCGAGACGGGCGAAGAGTATGAAATTAAATCGCTCTCGTCGGCGGAACGTCGCCAAATTCATTCACTGCTGCAAGCTCAGCCTGATCTGGAAACCTTCAGCCGGGGGCAAGAACCCCATCGACATTTGGTTGTGCGTTTTGTTCAGTCTTGAATGGTGTTCGACCTTCGCAGGTGTGACTAACCCAGTTGTTTACGCAGATTGCTCGACCTGAGTTTTATTTGCGCTTGAGATTGTGGATTAAACCTATTCCAGGAGACAGAGAGCCGCGATTCTAGCTTACTACTTTAAAGAGCAAGGTCTGGCATGGGGTAGAGCCGCGCAATGTTAGTTTAATCTACGTTGTTGAGCCACAGTGCTTAACTGCTGTTCCCATAACTGTTGTTCAAACCTAGATTCAAAACCTACTTTTTGAATGAAAGCGATTCATATTCCTCGATTAACCCAAGCCCCTGAACGAACCGAAACTCTTGAGTTTAAAGAATCGATTCAGGGTTTAGACACGCTGACTCCGGTTCAGGGTAAGGTCAGAATTATTCACCAAGGTAACTATTTAGAAGTTGCAGCCCACGCCGAGACGATCGTTACTCTTTCTTGTCATCGCTGTTTGCAGCAATTTAACTATCGCCTCTCGGTTGATCCGTCAGAGATGATCTGGCTTAATGAAGCCGATGATGCGACCGAAGAACTTCCCCTCGATCGCGACCTGACGATGGATGACCTCATGGAGTCGCTACCGCCTGACGGATACTTTGATCTTCAAAAATGGCTCTATGAGCAACTGTGTCTTGGCGTTCCTCAGCACCAATTGTGTAGCAAGTCGTGTGCGGGGATTGACGTTGAGGACAAAAATGCTCAGGTTGTCGATCGCCGTTGGGCATCGCTCAATGCTCTCAAAGGGCAGTTACCCTCGTAAGGTTGTATCGGTGAGGAAGGGCATGTTGTACGGTATAGAGGTGATGACCCCCTCGCGTGACCTACGGCTATGAGTTTCAGCGACGAATTTAATCTGCTGCTCCGGGCACGTTACCCGATCATTTATATTCCAACTCGCGAAGAAGAACGGGTGGAAGCTGCGATCGCGCACTCTGCAAAACAACAGGGCGATCGCGCGGTTTATATTTGGGATTTTGTTGATGGGTATCAAGGCAATCCCAATGACTTAGGATTTGCAAAACGCAACCCGCTCCAAGCGCTAGAATTCGTTGAAAAACTCCCCACTGGTGCCGCCGCAATCTTCGTTCTACGAGATTTTCACCGTTTTTTAGACGATATTTCCATCTCGCGCAAGCTACGCAATCTCCTGCGCCTGCTCAAGTCTCAGCCCAAGAATTTAGTGTTGCTCTCGTCTCAAGTCGCTATCCCAGAAGATTTAAGCGAAGTGCTAACGGTGTTGGAGTTTCCGCTCCCCAACGCGGCTGAGATCACCACCGAAGTTGAGCGGCTCTTAAGTGCGACCGGGCAACGGGTAGAGGGCAAGGTTTTGGATGAACTCGTGCGATCGTGCCAAGGTCTTTCTATCGAGCGGATTCGACGGGTATTAGCCCGCGCGATCGCCCTGCATGGCGAACTGCGCCCCGAAGATGTTGAGCTAATTTTAGAAGAAAAGCGCCAAACCATTCGCCAAACCCAAATTCTAGACTTTTATCCAGCGACCGAAAACATCTCAGACATTGGCGGGCTAGATAACCTTAAAGATTGGCTGATCCGGCGGGGTGGCTCGTTTTCAGAGCGGGCGCGGCAGTATGGGTTGCCCTATCCTAGAGGGTTGCTGCTCGTGGGCATTCAGGGAACGGGCAAATCGCTGACCGCCAAAGCGATCGCGCATCATTGGCACCTGCCGCTTTTGCGGTTAGATGTCGGTCGCCTGTTTGGGGGGTTGGTGGGTGAGTCAGAATCTCGGACTCGGCAAATGATCCAACTTTCAGAAGCGCTTGCCCCTTGCATTCTGTGGATTGACGAAATTGATAAAGCCTTCTCTGGGGTTGATAGTCGCGGCGATGCTGGCACAACGAGTCGCGTGTTTGGCACGTTTATTACCTGGATGGCAGAAAAAAGATCTCCCGTTTTTGTGGTAGCCACGGCAAATAACATTCAATCGCTGCCCGCAGAGATGTTGCGAAAAGGTCGATTTGATGAAATCTTCTTTGTCGGATTGCCCAGCCAAGAAGAACGGCGCGCCATTTTTGAAGTGCATTTGTCTCGGCTGCGATCGCACAATCTTAGTCACTACGACCTCGATCGGCTCGCGTACGAAACGCCCGATTTTTCTGGAGCCGAAATTGAGCAGACCCTGATCGAGGCGATGCACTTAGGCTTTAGCCAAAACCGCGATTTCACCACCGACGATATTTTAGAAGCCGCTAGCCAAACCGTTCCCCTTGCCCGCACCGCCAAAGAACAAATTCAGTTCCTCCAAGAGTGGGCCTCGGCTGGTAAGGCAAGACTTGCCTCAAAACACAGCAGCCTGAGCGATCTGATTCAGCGCCAATTGCAGCAACCTGAAGGATGAGTGTTAAGATTTTCGTTACCTCAGCCGTTGAATAGGTGATGTTTCATGAGTTGGTCTGGTCTTTCCAAATTGCTGATGGGGCTGCTGTTAGCCATTGCCATGATCGCAGGAGGTGGTTTTATTGCCGCCCGCATCATGATCGCAAGACTTGCTGCACCGCCGCCCAAGCCAATTTACCCCAATGACAAACCGATCGCGGCAACCCCTGCCCCCACCGCCGCAAAAGTGGAGCAGTCAGAAGTACCCCCAACAACTCCTGCGGCGACTGCTAAGCCTTTACCGTCGGGTGCAACGGAAGCACGAGTTACACAACCTATTGGTCTCATTTTAAGAGATAGTCCTGATGGGGAACAGATTGGTGGCATTGAGTACAATGAGCGGGTTATCGTGTTAGAGACAAGTCAAGATGGCAGTTGGCAAAAGGTAAGACTGCGATCGAGCGATAAAGAAGGGTGGGTAAAGGCTGGGAACGTTCAGTAGAGACCCAGAAGCAGCAGGGGTGAACGAGTCGCAGATCTTGAGAGTGAGTCTGACTCGATTTTTCTCGTTCTGCTTTCCCACAGGGGCAGAGAGGGTGTTTTCCTGACGTAGACGACTTAGAAGAGAGGGGTAATGTTCTAGACCTGTGGACGACCTATCTTATAGCCCGAAAAAGCATCGAGTTTGTGTCCCGTTAAACCAGATCTGGAAAGACTTCTCGCACAGCAGGATGAATCAACTGATGGCGCTGCACATTTAACCCCATTGCTAAGACAGAATCAGTTTCTAAAGCGGCTAAGCCAGAATGTGCCAGCTTCAACACGTAGGGAAGCGTGGTGTTATTTAAAGCTTGGGTTGCCGTCCAAGGAACGGCTCCGGGCATATTGGGCACACCGTAATGCACAACGCCTTCTTCTATATAGGTCGGGTGCGTATGAGATGTTGGGCGAACCGTCTCGATGCAACCCCCTTGATCTACCGCAACATCCACAATCACAGACCCCGGACGCATCTGCTTGAGCAATGCACGGGTGACGAGCGTTGGCGCACGCTTTGCCGAAATCAGCACTGCGCCGATGAGGAGATCCGCCTCAGGAACTGCGGCTTCGAGGTGGTTAGCGTTGCTGTAGAGTAGCTCAATGCGTGACCCAAAGAGCGTTTCTAAATACGACAAGCGATCGACGTTGATATCTAAAATTTGCACCTGTGCACCCATGCCAATCGCCATCCGTGCGGCTTCTGTGCCTACTACGCCGCCGCCAAGAATGACTACGCGCCCCGGTTTGACTCCCGGAATGCCGCCGAGCAAAACGCCTCGCCCGCCTTGCTGCCGTTCTAGAAAATGTGCGCCAAATTGCACCGAAAGGCGACCCGCGATAATGCTCATGGGGGTTAAGAGCGGCAGGCGGCGATCGGGAAGCTCTACGGTTTCATAAGCGATCGCACTCACACCAGACTCTAGGAGCCGCTCTGTTAAGCTGCGATTGGCGGCTAAATGGAGGTAGGTAAATAAAATTTGACCGCTACGGAGAAATTCGTATTCGGAGGCAAGCGGTTCTTTAACCTTCACAACTAGGTCTCGGCTCCACACGTCTTTGGCAAGCGGAACCAGTGTTGCACCGGCTTGCCCATAGTCTGAGTCAGAAAACCCTGATCCTAAGCCTGCTTCTTTCTCGACAAATACTGCATGTCCTCGTTCTACCAGCACTCGCACGCTGCTCGGAGACAACCCGACGCGAAACTCTTGATCTTTTGTTTCCCTAGGAACGCCAATTTCCATCTAACCCTCTCTTACGGATCTCTGGTTCTAGCTTATTGTGCCTAATTTTTCATGACCGCCATCCGTTTAGCAGATCCGTGAGCGATTTACTGCCGTCCCGATTAGAATAAGAACAACAAGGTAAAGAATTGTAAAACTGGAATGTTGATCTTTCCCTTGAAACAGATGTTGATTCCTTATTTTTGCTGAGGTCTACTGCCCATGACATCCACCCAACCGACTACAACCCCTAAATTTTCAGAGCCAAAGTTTGGCTTTAACGATTATGCAGAGCGGCTTAATGGTCGGGCTGCCATGATTGGGTTTGTGATTGCCCTTGCGATCGAGTACATTACGGGTCAAGGCGTTTTGGCGTGGCTTGGGTTGCGCTAGTCTTGCTCGGCAGCCCTGGGTTCTGAATGTTGATGGGGAGGGTTGCTGGCGGAGTGTGCCACTCTTCTCAGAAAAACTATGAATCTGAGCGAGATTGAGGGTTGAGGACTGAGGTAAACTTTTATTAAGTTATGCTCAGGATATTTGCTATGTCTCGTCGCACTCTTCTCGGTGTTTTGTGGGTTTGCTGTTTTGTGCTGCTGTCGAGTTTTGGCGGTGCAGTGCCTGCTTTGGCGTTGGGTGGAACGTTGCCGTCAATTGATCAGCCTGCACCTGGCTTTACGCTGCCAAGCAATTCTGGGGAAGGAATCGTGTCGCTAGCAGGGTATCGCGGTAAGTGGGTTGTGGTGTATTTCTATCCGGCAGACTTTACACCGGGATGTACGATTGAGGCGCGAAAGTTTCAGCAAGATTTGCCGCAATATGGCGATCGCAGTACTGCGATTCTTGGAATTAGCGCAGATGATGTGACGTCTCATGCTGAGTTTTGTGACGCTGAGGGGCTAAAGTTTCCGTTGCTGGCTGATGCGAATGGCTTGGTGAGCAAAGCGTATGGCTCGTGGATTGGGATTCGGTCAGCGCGTCACACGTTTATTGTTGATCCGGCGGGGGTTTTGAGGGCAACGTTTACGGGCGTTACCCCGATCGTGCATAGTCGAGAAGTGTTGGCAAGATTGGATGAGTTGCAGGGTCGCGATGGATGAGTGAAAAAAATGATCGGCGGATCGGGGGCGAACTTCCTACAATTGATCCTATGAACGTGATCCTAAGCGCGTTGAGGAATAGGTAGGGAAGTATGGATCTAGAGCAAGGGATGTCTCAGCACGGATCTCAGCCATCAGATCGTTCGTTAGATTTTATTGAACCTCCGGTGCGTAAGCCATTGGTGCTGTTTAAGGAGGCTGAGCGATCGCTGCGGGTCAGAACGGTAGCTGCGATCGCGCCGTTGTTGCCATCTCAGGTGGCGCTAACGATGGGTGATGTTTCTCATCGAGCGGATGAGTGGCTTGAGACGTGGCTTGAGACATTGGCTCATCTTGACCTAGAAGGCATTACTGACGCTGATCTGAGGTCGCCTCGGATTTTGATGGGACTTGCTTTTGTTGGGTTTGGCGGCTTGATGACGATGTTTCTGGCGTTGTGCTTGTCGATTTTGCATCCTGAACTGAGTGCTGTTGCTCAACTACATGACCATTGGCATCCGTATGTTTGGTCGGTCAGTTTAGGGGTTGCAGGGTTGACTATGATTGGGCGTGAGGCGATGCGCCCGCCTGGTCAGGAGTGAGATTTTTAGACCTCCAACCGGATTGGAGGTCTGCACGGGGTGGGGGTTTTGGATCGGCAAGTAGATCAAGGTTTGAGATAGTTGGGTCGGGTTTGGTGGGTTGCTTTGAGGAATGCTTCTAGGTCTGCCCAGTTTTCGTGCTCGATGAGGTGCAGCAGGGCATCAAGTTGCGTGCGGTAGGATCGGAGCGATCGCACCACTTCTGAGGTGTTGTATTGTGCCATCATGACGCCTAATTCTGGGTTGCCGCCGCCGACCCGGCTGGTGTCGCGAAATCCGGAGCTTGCTAGGGTTTGTGCTAGTTCTGAAATGGCTTGGTCGGAGTTGCAGGCAGCGATCAGGCTGGCGCTTGCCATGACGGGTAAGTGTGAGATCCAGGCTACAGCGCGATCGTGGTCTTCTGGGCGGCAGTAGTGGAGCTTGACTTGTAAGGGACGCAGAATTGATTCGAGGAGCGAGATCGCAGCTTTGGGGGTGGCGTCTGTTGGGGTGAGCACGTAGGGGTTGCCAGCAAATAATCCGTGCAGGGCAGCTTCGATGCCGCTTTCTGCGGTGCCTGCCATGGGATGCCCACCCACAAAATTTTGCCACAGGGGAGTGATGTCGTTGACGATGGAAGCTTTGACAGAGCCGACATCCGTTAAAACAGTGGCAGGAGAAATTTTGGGAATAAGGGCGGCAATGGTGGAGGGGATGTGAGCAATGGGGGTGCAAACGAAAATTAAATCTGTGTCGGCAAGTAGAGCCAATTCTAGGCTTGCATCATCGACAGCGCCCCGGGCAATGGCAATTTGGCAGGTGCGTTCTTGGCGGCTGACGCCTAAGATTTCATGCCCTTGCGATCGCAGGTCTAACCCCAAGGAGCCGCCAATTAGTCCTAGCCCGACAATCCCAATTTTCATAAGTCCTTTAAAATTCGTACAAGGTAATTTCGATCTGGATCTGGGTACGTTAGCACCAAGTAAGGTGCGGTATAAGGTGCGGTGGGAACGACGGGATGTGACCGCACCCCTGGGAGATTTAGCTTCGGGGTATTTGTTTTCGGGACATTGGCACAGGGGTTTGTGAATGAAGGCTGAGGATATTCTAGAAAAATACGCAGCAGGCGAGAGAGAGTTTTCTGGGAGCACCCTCAGTGACACCAAGCTGACCGGAGCCGTTTTGACGGGTGTCAATTTTAGCCAAGCTAAATTTACTAGAGTTAACTTCAGTTTGGCAAAGCTGACCAATGCAAATCTAAGCCGAGCGGTGTGCGATCGCGTCAATTTTAGTGGAGCCGATCTGACGTTGGCTGATCTGAGCGGCGTCATCTTGAGCGATGCTAATTTGAGCAGTGCTGATCTGACGCGCGCAGAGCTAAACGGCGCACAGTTACGAAGCGCCAACTTGGGCAGTGCTGATTTAAAGGATGCCACGCTGCGGCACGCGGTTTTATCTCAGGCAAATCTTAGTCGTAGCGTTCTGCGTCATGCGAAGTTGACGTGTGCAGATCTAACAGGAGCAAACCTGTCTAGCAGCGACCTGACCGGAGCGGATTTGTCAGGGGCAGACTTGAGAGCGGCTGAACTGCGACAGGTCAATCTTAGCCGGGCTAATCTGCAAGGGGCAAATTTATCGGGGGCAAATTTGCGGTGGGCAGACCTGAGCGGTGCCGATTTGCGATGGGCAGATTTGAGCAGTGCAAAATTTAGCGGGGCAAATTTGACCGGAGCCGATCTGAGCCATGCCACATTATTAGAAGCGACGTTGGTGCATGTCGATCTGACTCGCGCTAACCTTGCTGGGGTCGATTGGATGGGTGCGGATCTGAGTGGGTCTACCCTGACGGGCGTTAAGTTACATGGGGTTTCGCCGTTTGGGGTGAAAACTGAGGGTGCGGTGTGTCGCTGGATTGACTTGAGCCAGAATGGAGATCAAAGTAAGGTGTACCAATTTCAAACCGAGAATCCGCAGGAATATTTTAATGAAAAGCCACCTACGGTGCAGGTGATCATTGATGATCGCTTGGGGGCAGATGCGAATTGCGCGTTGGCGGTGACCTATCAGCAGGTTGTGCGGTATTGTGGTCAGTTTGTGCCTGCACCCAGTGTTGAGGTTTATCGCCGCCGCACGGTTTTGACGTTTGAGTTAGAGAGTGATGTGCAACTTTTTCTGGCTGCCTACGTGGCTATTTTTCCGTTTGAGGATGCCAAGGCGACGGCGCACACTGTTTTGAAGGTGATTCAGTCGATTCCATCTCAGGTGTTTCGGTCTGATCTGAGACGGCTTCAGCAATTTCAGCAGCTTGTCACGAATTTGAGCCAGCACGTTCAGCAGGTCAACGCAATTAAACAACTACAATCGATTCCGATCGCGATTCGGAGCGTTCCGTTTTTTCAGTCTCCAACACGAACGGTGTTGATGAATTCAAATAACCAAATGCTGACTGTGTATGAGAATCCGCATTTTGGCAGGCGGCGCATTCAGCGATCTGCCTCTGAACAGGATCTGGCGTTTCTGCATGAGCCTTCGCCGTTTCAGTTGCCGACTCAAGAGGATGCGATCGCATTTGTGACAGGATTTCACGCTGGGAGTATTGCAGAGCAGTAATGGTGATCGATCGCCAGTGATTATTAAAGTTGCTGATGGGCGATAAGGGCTGCATTCTAACAAAATTTTTGTTCAAATTACTATAATTATTTAGCATAAACCGTTATTTTTAGGCGTTATTAGGGGTTTTGTGCAATTTTCGCGCCAAAAATCGACCTATCGCAGGATTTTAGGCTCTTGACTTTTGGTTAAAATAACTATAATCTAGAGATGCGATCGCACTATTAAGCCTCCCAGCCCCTTGAAGACTCTGTTCACAAAACCCTTGATCATTCTAGGAGAGACGGGTGGAAGACACCGAACTGACAATAACCCCAGAAGACTATAGCCTTCTGACCGATTTGTATCAGCTTACAATGGCAGCTTGCTATGTAGGAGAAGGCTTGGATCAGCGTCAAGCAAGTTTCGAGCTTACGGTGCGGCGGCTGCCCCCAGGCTTTGGCTACCTGATCGCGATGGGACTGGCTCAAGCATTGGACTATTTAAAGAAGCTAACGTTTAGCCCTGCCCAAATTGAATCGCTGAAAACGAGTGGAATCTTTGATCATGCCCCCCAAAACTTTTGGGCACTGCTGCAAAATGGGCGATTTACGGGGGATGTGTGGGCCGTGCCAGAAGGAACCGCTGTCTTTCCCAATGAGCCGATTTTGAGAATTGAGGCTCCCTTATGGCAAGCGCAACTGGTTGAGACCTACCTTCTCAATACCATCAACTATCAGACCTTGGTTGCCACTCGTGCGGCTCGAATGCGCGATGCGGCGGGAGATGAAGCCACCTTGCTAGAGTTTGGGACGCGCCGCGCCTTTAGCCCCCAAGCCTCACTTTGGGCAGCGCGATCGGCGCTAGCGGCAGGGCTAGATGCAACCTCCAATGTGCTGGCAGCCTTAAAGCTCGATCGCCAGCCAACCGGAACGATGGCGCATGCGCTAGTGATGGCATTGAGCGCCACTGAAGGGACAGAAGCCCAAGCGTTTACCGCATTTCATCGCTACTTTCCGGGTGCACCGTTGCTGATCGATACGTACGATACGATCGCAGCGGCGCGTGAACTGTCCTCCCACCTGAGCGATGGTACCGGAACCTTAGCCGGTGTCCGCATTGATTCGGGGGATCTGGTTTCTCTGTCTCGGCAAGTCCGAGACCTGTTGCCTGGGATTGCAATTTTTGCCAGCGGCGACTTGGATGAATATAAGATTTTAGAGTTGAGAGCGGCGGGGGCCTGTATCGATGGGTATGGGGTGGGCACGCAGCTAGTATCGGGGTCTCCAGTGAACGGTGTTTATAAATTGGTCGAAATTGATGGCATTCCGGTGATGAAAGAGTCCCCTGGAAAAGTCACCTATCCGGGGCGGAAGCAAGTGTTTCGGCGGTTTGAAAGTGGAGTGATTGCCCAAGATCGGTTGGGTCTTATTTCCGAATCTTCGCGGTTGGAGATGCCGCTTTTACAGCTTGTCTGTAAGCAAGGACAGCCACTAGCGAAGCCAGAAAGCCTGAGCGAAATTGCCCAGCGCACGGCTCGGTCTGTGCAGAGTTTGCCGATCGCGGCTCGTCAGTTTGAGGCGGCTCAGCCCGTTTCTGTTGAACTGTCATCTGCACTTTTTGAGCTTACCGAGCAGACGCGCCATCGGTCGCGCTAGAACGGTTTGACGATGGAATGCGCTACTGTCAGAGTAGTGATTGACAATCCTTCCAGTGTTATCCAAACTATGCTGACGATTGCGCTTTTTGGCACCAGTGCTGATCCTCCCACGATCGGACATTTAGAGATTTTGCGATCGCTCTCCCCGCAGTTTGACGAAATTGCAGTGTGGGCTGCCGATAACCCATTCAAAGCTGATCAAACCCCCCTTGAGCATCGCACTCAAATGCTGCGGCTGCTGATTCAAGATTTGCACTGTCCCAAGCATAATGTTTGGGTGTATCCAGAATTGAGCCATGCTCGAACGGTGGTGACCGTGGAACGGGCGAAACAGCGCTGGCAAGGTGCAGAATTTACGCTGATCGTGGGGTTTGACGTGGCACGGCAATTGCCGAAATGGTTTCATGTCGAGGAACTGTTGCAGCATGTCAACGTGTTGATTGTGCCGCGATCGGGTTATTCTCTAGACGCCGCCGATGTAGAGCGCTTGCGGCAGATGGGGGCAACCGTTGCGATCGCAGAGATTGCCGTTCCGGAAGTATCCTCAACAGCATACCGCACGCAGGAAGATCTAACCGGAGTCACCCACGCGATTCAAGCATATATCGATCGGGAGCAACTTTACGGATGCGACGTACCTATAAAAAAACAGCCAGTCCATTAGCAGGAGAGAGCCTTGCAGATTTTAGAGTCGGCGTTGATAACGCGATCTTTTCCGTAGATACGGCTCAAAATCGCCTGCTGGTGCTGCTGGTGATGCGCCAAGAAGAGCCGTTTTTGGGTCAGTGGAGCCTGCCTGCTACGCTGGTGCGTCAGGGGGAATCGTTGGAAGATGCATCTTACCGAATTTTGGCGGAGAAGATTCGAGTCCGCAATCTTTATCTAGAGCAACTGTACACGTTTGGAGGCCCCGATCGCGATCCGCGAGAGGCAGAAGATAGCTATGGGGTGCGCTACCTCTCAGTCAGTTATTTTGCGCTGGTACGATTTGCCGATGCCGAACTGATTGCTGATGGCGTGAGTGGAATTGCTTGGTATCCCTTGGATCAGTTGCCGCAATTAGCGTTTGATCACAACAAAATTTTGGAATACGGGCATGGTCGATTAAAAAACAAATTGGAGTATAGTCCGGTCGCGTTTGATGTGTTGCCTGAAGTCTTTACGCTGAGCGATTTGTATCAGCTTTACACCACGGTTTTGGGCGAAAATTTTTCAGATTATTCTAACTTTCGATCGCGCCTTTTAAAATTGGGTTTTTTAGCGGATACGAAAGTGAAAGTGTCGCGGGGTGCAGGTCGTCCTGCCAGTTTGTACCGATTTGACGCCGAAGCGTTTGCCCCATTCAAAGACAAACCGTTGGTATTCATATAAACAGGTAGAAACACGATACAGCGTGTCTCTCTCACGGAGAAACCACCATGGGAATCGACGAATTATTAGCCGATAAACGAGAAGAAATATTAGCGATTGCAGCCCAACACGGAGCCTACAACGTGCGAGTATTTGGTTCCGTGGCACGAGGCGAAGCACGAGCCGATAGCGATATCGATTTTCTAGTCGAGATGGGTGAAAATCGCAGTTCTTGGTTCCCGGTCGGGCTAATTCTAGATTTAGAAGATTTGCTAGGACGTAAAGTGGATGTTGCAACAGATGGAGGATTGAAAGATCGAATCCGAGAACGGGTTTTAAAAGAGGCAGTCTCTCTATGAGAAATGACAGCGAAAGACGGCTAGATATTTCGGAAGCGATCGGTCGGATCGAGCAATATGCAGCGCAAGGGAAACAAGTCTTTGAACAAGATGAACTGATTCAAACTTGGGTTGTGTACCATCTTCAAGTTATTGGAGAAGCGGCTAGAGCACTATCAGTAGAGTTTAAGGCTCAATATCCTGATTTGCCTTGGGTAGAAATCGTTGGTTTACGAAACGTTTTAGTTCATGAATATTTCCGAATTAATGTAGAAGTTGTTTGGGCAATTGTAGAGGCAGATCTACCTGATTTGAAGCTTAGAGTAACCGCCATTTTTCAGGAATTAAACCAAGGATCATGATGAACATTGCGATCGCACAACTCAATCCGACGATCGGAGATCTCGATGGCAACGCCCAAAAAATTCTGGCGGCGGCTGATCGGGCGGCTGACGAGGGCATCCGCCTGCTGCTCACCCCCGAACTGTCGCTCTGTGGCTATCCGCCTCGCGATCTGTTGCTCGATCCGAGCTTTGTGCAAATGATGGCAACAACGCTGCTGAAATTGGCACAGGCGATTCCTGCGGGGTTAGCGGTCTTGGTTGGAACGGTTGAAGTGAATGCGCGATCGCACCAAAAGGGCGAAAAACCGCTATTCAATAGCGTGGCTCTACTTGAGAACGGGCAGATTCGCCAAGTTTTTCACAAGCGCTTGCTGCCAACCTACGATGTGTTTGATGAACACCGATATTTTGCGTCGGGCGAGCAACCAAACCATTTCGTGCTCGATTGGAATTCTTCTACCGTTCGCATTGGCGTTACCATTTGCGAAGATTTGTGGAACGATGAGGAATTTTGGGGAAAACGAACTTACGATCTCAATCCCCTTGCCGATCTTGCTAATGCTGGCGTTGATTTTACAGTGAATCTTTCTGCATCACCATTTACAGTGGGTAAACAACGCTTGAGAGAACGGTTGCTGCAACACGGGGCGAAACGGTTTCATCAACCGATGATTTACGCCAATCAAGTGGGTGGCAATGATGATTTAATTTTTGATGGACGCAGCATTGTCTGCGATCGCGCTGGGCATCTTCTCGCCCGTGCCCGTGGGTTTGAAGCCGATTGGCTGGTGGTTGAATATGATATCCACACTCACGATTTTTTACCCGGTACGATCGCGCCCTGTGTTGAGACTGAAGCCGCAGAACTTTACGCCGCTTTGGTTCTGGGTGTTCGTGATTATGTGCGAAAGTGCGGTTTTTCTAAAATCGTGTTGGGCTTGAGCGGTGGAATTGATTCATCGTTGGTCGCCGCGATCGCGGCGGCAGCAGTGGGCGCAGAACAGGTTCTAGGCGTTCTCATGCCGTCGCCCTACAGTTCGGATCATTCCATTGACGATGCGATCGCCTTGGCGCAAAACCTTGGTATCCCAACTCAAACGCTTCCCATTGGAACCTTGATGGAATGCTATGACAGCAGCTTAGACATCCTGTTTGCCGAAACCCCCGTGGGTTTAGCGGAAGAAAATCTTCAGTCTCGCATTCGCGGCACCTTGCTAATGGCAATCTCCAACAAATTTGGTCATCTGTTGGTCTCGACAGGCAACAAGTCAGAAGTGGCAGTCGGCTATTGCACCTTATACGGCGATATGAATGGCGGACTCGCCGCGATCGCAGACGTTCCCAAAACCAAGGTCTACGCTATCTGTGAATGGCTCAATCAGCAAGACCAAGCTCCCATTCCGCCCAACGTGCTCACCAAAGCGCCCAGTGCCGAACTGCGACCCGGACAGAAAGATCAAGATTCTTTGCCATCTTACGACGTGTTAGACGATATTTTGGATCGATTGATTCATCACCACCATGCGATCGCGCAGATTGTGCAAGCCGGACACGATGCCGACGTGGTTGAACGAGTAGCAACGTTAGTCAGAATTGCTGAATTTAAGCGCAAACAATCTCCGCCGGGGTTGAAAGTCACCGATCGCGCCTTTGGCACAGGGTGGAGAATGCCGATCGCCAGCCACTGGATCGCTCGCCTTCTGAGAGAACCCCCCTCTTGATTTTGTAAACTGACCTGAGTTCGATATAGATGATCTGCGATCGCAGCCAAGGAACTCGGTCGAACTCACGGCAAATTATGAATTGGCACACTCTTGATGAGAAGCTTGCTGCACCCTTTCTTGCACAGCACTCCAGTGCATGTCAGCCAAACTGGGCAAGACAACATGCGCTGCCCCAACTCGTTCTTCCGGACCTAGCCCCACTGCCCACATACCCGCCGCTAGAGCCGCTTCTACCCCGGCGGCGGCGTCCTCAAACACCACACATTCGCCAGGGTCAAGCCCAAGTTCTTGGGCGGCAAACAGGAAAAGATCAGGAGCAGGCTTTGGATGCTCGACACTGTAGCCATCTGCGATCGCATCGACCTGATCCGCGATCCCCAATTTCTCAACCACAGGGCGAGCATTTTTGCTGGCAGACCCGATCGCGGTTTTAATGCCCGCCTGTCTCAACTCTTCTAATAGCGTCAGCGCCCCTGGCAGCAAATCATGGGGGGAAACGGTTTGAATCAGTTCCACATAGTAGCCGTTTTTGCGCTCCATCATCTCGTGTAGCTGGGCTTCAGAATAGGTGCGATCGCCCACAATCAGCATCAGCGACTCGCGGCGAGACACCCCGCGCAGCGCTTCGTTAGCGTCTCGATCAAACGGAAGCTCTTCTTCGTCGGCGAGGCGTTGCCAAGAGCGGTAGTGGTATTCTGCCGTATCGGTGAGAACGCCATCGAGATCAAAGATCACGCCGCGAATGGGGAGGCGAGGCGAGGAGGGGGGAGGAGGAGTCATAGGGGCTGGGAGGTGTTGGGTTGGGTTGGGTTTGAGGTCAAAGTCGTGCCATTTGCCGCGCCAGTGCAAGCGGAATTTGAGACGACTCCACCCAGGGGGAAGATGGGGGTTGGCGACGGGATGGCGATCGCCAAGTTGAATACCGCCAAAGCCAAAAACGACAACCTGCCAAATTCCCCCTGCCGATGCGCCGTGGATGCCTTCTGATGCGTTGCCACGGGTGTCTTCTAAATCCACAAGCGCGGCTTGCATAAAGCGATCGTAAGCTTCGACCGATTTCCCCAAGTCTGACGCAAGAATCGAGTGAATGGCAGGACCCAACGAAGACCCGTAGGTGATGTCGGTGCGCGGTGCATAGTAGTCCCAATTTTTCTCGACAGCGGCTGGGCTGTAGGGAAACTCCTGAGATTGACGCATCAGATACAGCAGCATCAGCACATCGGGCTGTTTCAGCACTTGGCGACGGTTGCCTTCTTCAATGCCGATCAGGGCTTGAATGGATTTGGTGCGAGGCTCGTAATCGTTGAGGTTAATGTCTTTGAGATCGAAGAATCCTTCAAACTGCTCGATCAACCCTGATGGACTGTCGAGAATCCAGAGGTTTTTGGCAATATCTTGCCATCGCGATCGCCGTTCGGGGGTGATTTTGAGTTTCTTCTCCAGATCGCTTAAGCGTTGTGGGTGGTGTTGTTTTAACCAATCGTAAACCGCGATCGCTTTTTCTAAATGCCATTGAGCTAAACGATTGGTAAACACGCTGTTATTTACGTCGTGTTCATGGTACTCATCTGCGCCAATCACCTCGCGAATCTCGTAGCGTTCGTGGCGGTTGCTCCACTCGACACGGCTCATCCAAAACACAGCCGTGTCTAGAATAATCTCTGCTCCATAATCGCGCATCCAGTCATCGTCGCCCGTTGCTTGCCAATAGTTCCAGGCGGCGTAGGCAATGTCAGCACTGATATGAATTTCGCGATCGCGGCACCAAATCCGAATATCTTCGGCGTAAGGATCGTTTGGCAGTGCCCAGCGCGGGGTGACTTCATCGCCCGTATCGGCGCTCTCCCACGAATACATTGCGCCCTTAAACCCATAGTGAGCCGCCTTGCGCCGCGCACCCTCTAGGGTGTGATAGCGGTAAGTCAGGAGATTTCGTGCCAGAGCAGGCTGAGTGTAGGTGAAAAAAGGCAAAATAAAAATTTCGGTATCCCAAAAAACATGTCCGCGATAGCCAAATCCGGATAGGGTTTTTGCAGGAATGCTGACCTGATCATCGTGCTTTGCAGCGCTGATCAACAGTTGAAAGATATTGTAGCGAACGGCAAGCTGAGACTTAACATCGCCTTCGATCAAAATATCACTGTTTTCCCAGGCTTGTTTCCAGGCATCTTCGTGCTGCGATCGCAAGTCTGCATAACTGGGCAGATCTGCTAACTTAGTTTGAGCCGCTTGCGTTGGTGCTTCCACATCACGAGACGTGTAGACCGTAATCACATTCTCAATCGTAACCGTTTGATCGGGTGATGCAAAAAACGATGTCAGTAGCGTTGGGTATCCTGGAACATTTGCCGTTTGGGGAGAGCCTTCCGCACCAGATAAATTCATGCCCGATGCCATCGCCAGTTCGATCCGAGACGTACGAGTGCGGACGCGCAGCCAAACTCCATGCCGAGTCGCACCCTGACCAATCGACTCCCAATGATTAAACCCTTGATTTTCAGGATAGCCATTGATGCTTGCCTGCACCTCGATCGATCCCTCAAAATCGACCGGGGTGATCTGGCAGCGCAACGCCAACACATGCTGGTCGGCAAAACTCGCAAACCGCTCAAAGTGTAGGTCGATGGTTTTTCCGGCAGGGCTACGCCAGCGCACCGAACGGCTCAACCGCCCGTGCTGTAAATCAAGGCTGCGTTCGTAGCTCAACACCTCTCCTTGATCAAGGCGGAAGCGATCGCCCTCGATCGTGATCACCAGGGGTAACCAATCGGGGCAGTTGACCAACTCGGTATACA
Organism: Myxacorys almedinensis A; assembly: GCF_010091945.1. Classification (GTDB taxonomy): domain Bacteria; phylum Cyanobacteriota; class Cyanobacteriia; order Leptolyngbyales; family Leptolyngbyaceae; genus Myxacorys; species Myxacorys almedinensis. Next base: position 49,545 of record NZ_WVIE01000018.1, on the reverse strand, counting down.
CTACCGGAACGTGATCATACACCCCATGAATCAACGTGGCAGCCATCGCTTGCGGGTGACCTTCCTCAAAACTGCCGCGCGTGCCCAAATAGCCATTGCCAATGGTGAAAACCGTTTCTCTAGCGTGCAAAAGTGTGGGGTCAAAATGCGGCTCGATCACCGTCCAGTCTGTGTAGATGAGGGAATGAGGACGTTCGGACATATTCATGGGCAAGAAGCTCCGGGGAAGAAGGACTGAAGCAGGGGTAGAGCGGGGGACAAACCAATGGGATTGTAATTGACTTACCGTTCTCTAGACATATGATTTTCTAAGATTGTGGCGGCTCTCGGCTTAAAGATGAGATGAAAGATAAGCTCTAAATAGCGCAACAGCGATTCGCGATCGTTGCGGTGGAGGTAGTTCCAGAAACTGTAAAGTTTGGTCGATAACAACAGTTGCTTGGTGTGGAGTTGCCAGGTGTAGTCGTCGTGAACGCGTTGAATGCCGCGATCGCTGACCTCTTGCCAATAGGACGGATCGGCATCACAGCGATCAAGAAATTCGATCATTTTTCGGGTGGCATCGCTGTAATTGGTGGGATTGATCAAAAACCCGTATTTATCATCTTCAATAATTTCTGCCGGACCACCAAACTCGGTTGCAAAGGTGGGCAACCCAGACACCATCGCTTCGAGAATTGTGCGTCCAAAGGCTTCAAATAGCGCAAAGTGAATGAAAATGCCCCTGCGATCGGCAATCACTCGATACATCTCGCCCATGTCTCGAACGCTGAGGCGAATGCCAACCCAGCGAATTTTGCCATGCAACTGATGGCGCTCAATCAACCCGTGAAGTTTTTGAATCTGCTCAGCTTCCTCCGCGCTTGCGGCTTCGTCAACTTGGAGCTTGTTGGTGACTAAAATCAAGTTACACCGCGCTTGCAATTCTGGATGTTCTGCAAAACACTGAACTAATCCGGTCAGATTTTTGCTGACTGTAATCGGCGCGAGGGATAAGATCGGTCGCTTTGTGGGGTCGTCGAGCTTGCCCAAAATGCGCTCTTCTTCTTGAACAAACACTAGCTCATTTAGCCAGATGCCTGACTCGTTTGAGCGCTTCTGCTTGTCTGAATAGGGAAAGAACACCGCTTCATCGACTCCGGGCGGAATGCGATTGAATTTTGGACTGAACAAATCCACGCCATCCAAGACGTGATAGAGTCCGGGCATGGTGAAATGTTTGTAAGACTCGTACTGCCCCAAAGTATCGGGCGTGCCGACAATTTCTTGGTAAGACGACGTGACGACAAAATCTGCCGCATTCATGCTGATCAGATCGGCGGTAAACTGGGACGAAAAATGATATTGCGGCTCTAACTCGTGCCAATAGAGATTGCTAAATAGATGTTTGGGTTTTTCCAGAACGTGGGCAATGTTGCAGTGGGTCACGTTTAGCCGTCGTGATAGCAAGAAGGCGACCAGGTTGCCATCGCTATAGTTGCCAATGATCAGGTTTGGGCGACCTCCCAAATGTTTGACCAAGGCGGCTTCGGCATCGATCGCAAAGGGTTCTAGGTAGGGCGCAATCTCAAACTTAGAGATCCAGTTCTCTGTGACCTTGGGGTTAAATTCTCGAAATGGAACCCGCAAAATCCAGGCGTTTTGCGTGCCGTCTACTTGCTCGACGGGCAGTTCACACTGGGTGCCTTCGCAGTTCGGAATCAGGCGCGTCAAAATGACGATGTGCGGCTGAATGCCCAAAAACTCTAGCCCCGCTAGCCGGATTTCTTCGTGCAATGCTTTTTCTAAGGCACGGGCTTGTTCTAGGACATAAACCACTTGTCCCAGGGTTTCAGGACGCCCCAAGACGACGTTTTGCTGCCCAATCCAGCCGTGAATCGACACGAGGGTGACTCGAAAGACAGAAGGAAAGCGGGCTACAAACGCTTCTAGAATGGCAGGCTCAGGGGTGGTGATGAAGTAGTCGAGTAGCTCTAGGGTTTCTTGGGCACGACCAGCGCTGTTACCCCATCCTGGCTCAAAGCCTAGCGCTTGCATTTCAGGGTGAGACAGTTCATAGGCTTCGTGGCGCGATCGCGTTCCCAAAAACTTGATCGCAGCTTTAACCTGCTGCACCAGTTCTTCGCCCGATTGAATGCGATCGTTGAGCATCAATGGAATGCCATCGCAGACCTGATGGCTCAAGACATCGTACGTGGTTTGCAGCCAATATTGAGGATTGTCGGAGACTTGATGGGCTAAATAGCGATTGAGAAAGGCAACGCCCTGCCCGATGCTGCGGGGATCGCTGATGCTGGGTTCATTTTTGTAGAACGAACTAAGATCAAGCTCGACCAAGTTAGGCTGATAGCGACCTACCCAGCGATCGCGGGCATCAAGCAAGGCGCTGGGTGTCATCAGAGTAGGGGTAGTCAGGTCACGATCAAAGCGCCAAATTTGCTGGCTGCCAATCCACGGTCGCAGCACAAACCATACATCATCTCCTTCCAAGATCAGTTCGTGGGTGCAATGGATCAGCCGCCCGATTGCCGATGAATGGTAGAAGTGGGCGGGTTTTTGCTGCTGCTGACAGCCCGCTTCAAAGCACCGCAAAATATCGTTGTGCAGGAAGTAATGCCTTGCTGACATCTGCTCAGTAACTCCATCCTCGGCGGCGATGAGAGCAGCAATCACCTGATGCAAAGCGCGGGTTTCCTCGCGATCGTGCAATACCGATTGAATAAGCTGATACATAGCAGGTCAATCCCAGCATGAAACGGTTGCAGGCTCGGTCGTGAAAAAGACGCTAAAAACCTGACTATGTAATAGTGTGTAGGCAAATGGGATTCACCTAGCTTTTGGCAGACTTTTTTAACGTTTCGTCGTGTCTGTATCTGCCATTTCTAGATACGGTTGCCTTAAGGCGTTAGGTTTCGAGCTTGACCTGGATTCAGCCCAAAACCCAAACTCAAACGTGCTCCATGTCACGAACGATGGGTTGACCGTCTTTCACTTCTCCAATCAACACGACATCCACTACTCCGGCAAAAATACCATTCTCTAAAACGCCAGGAATGTTGTTCAGCGTCTGCTCCAACTCTTTTGGGTTGTCGATGCGATCGTACTTCACATCCACGACCAAATTACCGTTATCAGTCACGACGGGGCCTGCTTTCTTCACCCCCATCCGCAGTTCAGGGCTGCCACCCAGCTTTCTAATCGCATTCATCACTGGCGTTACTGCCATCGGCAACACTTCTACTGGCAGTAAAAAGGTTGAACCGAGATGATCGACCAACTTTCCACTATCGACGACGACAATGAATTGATCTGCCAAGCAATCGACAATCTTTTCCTGAGTGTGCGCTGCGCCGCCGCCTTTGATTAAATTCTTTTGCGGATCGACCTCATCTGCCCCATCGATCGCAACATCAATCTTATCAATCTCGTCGAGCGACACCAGAGGAATTCCATACTGGCGAGCTAGCACAATGGCTTGAAACGAGGTTGGCACCCCTTTTACATCCTTTAGGTCGCCCGACTGGAGCCGTTCGCCGATCGCTTGAATGGCGTAAGCGGTAGTGGAACCAGTTCCCAGCCCTACAATAGAACCAGATTGAACTCGTTGGGCAGCAGCATACCCAACCTGCTGTTTCATTAATTTAACGGGATCAGTTTCAGCACTCATATCGATTGTTTAAACTTGATAATCAACAGTCAGTCTACTAGATGCCATGAGCGAGAATGAAGAATTTTGGCTAGAAGACCGGGAGTTGGCTCTTTCCTCTCTTTTGCAAACGGGAGCGGAATGCGCCAAGGTCGATGATTTTGAAGCCGCTCTGAGGGCTTACGATCGCGCGTTAGATCTTCAGCCCGATTGTCCTGCGGTATGGCATCACCGCGCCCAGGTGCTCACCCAATTAAAGCAATTTGAAGCGGCATTAGTCAGCGTTGATCGTGCCCTTGAGTTGCAGCCCGAATGGGTTGAAGCGTGGGTATTGCGGGGGCAAATTCTCCAACGGGTAAAGCGCCCAAACGCTGCGATCGCGGCGTTTAACCATGCTTTAACTCTCGATCCAACCTGTGCTCAAGCCTGGGTAGGTCAGGGCGATCTAGCCCGAACCAATCCTCACAAAGCGCTAGAAAGCTACAGCAAAGCGATTGACTGTAATCCCGCAGAGACCGAAGCGTGGCGGAAACGAGCCGCGCAATTGTGGGCGCTTCATCGACATAAAGAAGCCCTCGGCTGTTACGATTACCTGCTCGATCAGGCTGAGCATGCCGAAGACTGGCAAAGTCGTGGCAATGTTTTATATAAACTCAAACGCTACGACGAATCAGTAGAAAGTTACGATCGCGCCTTTAAATTAATGCCTGAGAATGCCCAAGTTTTAGCCAATCGCGGGATCGCCTTGCAAAAATTGGGACTAGTTGACGACGCGATCGCCAGTTTTGATCAGGCACTCAAGCTTCAGCCTCAAGATCCAAACCTCTGGCATCGTCGCGGCTTAGCCTTGCGGCAGAGCAGACAGTTTGAAGGTGCGATCGCCAGTTTCGATCAGGCACTCTTGTTGCAATCTGATTTCTGTGCTGCTACCCAAAGCAAACTATTTGCCTTAGTGAAATTAAAGCGATTGAAATCCTATGTGTTTAGCAAAGCCCCAATTGAGAAGATGAAGCGCTCTAGGGATTTGCAGAATCTTGTTAACGCATTAGTTAAAACGAAACTTCCAGCCTGTATCGTTATTGGCTTAAGTGTTTTCCTTAGCGTTTCTTATTTTGGAGCAGTTAATAGCCGATTAGTTGCGATCGCGGTTGCGTTAGCATTCCTCATCATTTCGTTGTTCGGAGATTGGCTCGATGAAGCCAAACGCTAAATCAGATACCCAACCGTCTTGTTTCTTAGTTCAGTACCCATAAAAATCTATCTTAGGCAAGGCGAACTGTAAAGCGCGAACCTTCATATTTAACAGGTAATGAAGTTCTTACTTAATGAAACGGTTATGGCATTAAAACTACACGTTCCCACTCTAAATAGTTCAGAAGACGCAGAAAACATTAAACAAACGATCCTGACCCACGAGCCTGACGCCAGAGTAGAGATTGATATCCCCGAAAAAATGGTAACGATCGACGCAAAAGCCTCTGAGGAGACCTTCAAGCAAGTTGTGACCGCAGCAGGCTACAAAATTAGCGGATACTAAATTGGTTTGCTATAGCGTTGTTCAGCGCTGTCGCCTACGTTGTTCAATCCGTTAAAATTCACTCAACTTAAACCTCTCAATCGTTTTCCTAGCTTGAAAGAGGGAAGCGGAGAGTTGTGAGCATCAGCACAGCAACGCTATATCAAAACATTTCCGATAGGATGGTAAAATTCGTTATCGTTACCGTTCTGACATGGCAAAGTTCTATCCGGAACTCACGGAGTCTCTTCAGCAATTCATCGCTGAACAGCACATCTTTTTCACTGCAACTGCTCCTACAAATGGGCGCGTCAATCTTTCTCCCAAGGGCATCAACACGTTTCGGGTTCTCACGCCTCAAACCGTTGCCTACCTTGATTTAACGGGAAGCGGCAACGAGTCGAGTGCTCATCTGATTGAAAACGGGCGAATGACGATTATGTTTTGCAGTTTTCAAGATGCGCCGCTGATTTTGCGCCTCTATGGCAAAGGTCAGGTGATTCGTCCTGGAGACGAGGCTTGGCAAGACTTATTGTCTGGGTTTCCCATGCTGCCAGGAACGCGGCAACTGGTCACGCTTGCGATCGCATCGGTGCAAACCTCCTGTGGGCTAGGAGTTCCGGTGTATGACTTTGTGAGCGATCGCTCTTCTTTAATTGACTGGGCAACTCACAAAGGCAGCGAGGGTTTACAAGAGTATTGGCGGGTCAAAAACCAAGTTAGCATCGATGGCTTACCTACCCATTTACTTCGAGAGCCTTGACAAGATATTGAAGTGCTGCTCAAACGCATGGCAGACGGGCTGCTTACCTTAGGGGTCATCACGAAACAACAGTAGTGTGTGCCTGAGTAGATGAGTAGATGGGTGCCTAGGGAGGCGCGTGGCTTGGGCAAGTGAGAACGGCTTTGAGTCATTGTTGAGGATAAAACTCAACGACGTCGCGCTTGATTTTGATGTCGTATTTGCCGAAAAAATCGTGTCCGAGCAGTCCGACATCCATTTGGTCTGCGATCGCAACCTCTAGGTTATTGGTTGTTAACCCACCGGCTGACATCGATCGCACCCGAGCAACCGGAAACTGGACAACGCTGCCGTTTGCAATGCCTGCTTGTAGGGTTCTAATGGGTTTGATGTTCAACTGTTGCGCCATGACCTGGGTAATGAGCGATGAACTGGCTCCGGTATCGACAATCATCTCTGCGGGATACACACCATTTAATATGACTTCAATCACAGGGGTCGAGGCGATGCGGCGTTTGATCGGCACCCGAATGATGCCATCGCTACTACGCTTGCCCACCTGTCGAATTGGCGCTGTTTTTTTGGGAGGCGCGTTACCGCATAGCTGCCCCAAACCAACTCGCTGCCCTGATGATGTCACCCAATAGCAGGGGTCATCAAAGGTGAGGTTGAGAAAGAGTTGAGTTGCTGTTGCCCGTTGAACAACGATAACAGTAGGCATCGCGATCGCAACTGACATCACCACATATTGGGCAATCTTAACCGTACCTAAAAAGCGCTTAAATCGTGACTGATGCATACGCTCTAAATTCTGATACCTAAGTTCATCGGGTCTTCATGCAGAGTACACCGATCATGATTTGAACTAACAACAGTCACGACTAACGGGTAATTTCCGCAAATGCTTTGGCTCAGCGATCGGAGATCCTAATCATTTTTTAAGCCCTGAGAACATCTAATGAATTCAATGACTGATTAATCTAGCGATTTACTAATATGATCGTTAAACTAATCGCCAGAATAATCAGAGCCGAGTAACCCTAGCATTCCATTAACTGCTTATGAATTTCTCTTGATTTGTCGTTAATGCACTTATTTTACCGATACATAATCCAAAAACTTAGTGATCTATCATTCGTAGAAAAACTGCTGAGTATCCAAGGCTGTTTCCGCTACACCAATTAGCAAAATACAGATATGGAAAGACAATCGAACCGTTAATCGACTGCTTATTTAAGTAAATCGAATGCCAGCATTAGCTCAGTCTAAGCCCGGCGTTCATCTAGCGATAACGGCATCTTCATCACATTTGCCTCGCTTAAATCAACATACTCTAAACAATGGTCTAAACGAATGTAGTTCAGTTGTGCATGCTCTAGCTTTGCACCCATCAACGTAGCTCCATTAAGTACCGCATTTGTCAGATCTGCACCATTTAGGTTAGCACCGGTCAAATTTGCGTTTTGCAGCGTTGCACCCGCCAAGTTGACACCACGCAAATCGGCATAACGTAAATCTGCGCCATTTAAGTTGGCATCGGTTAGATCGGCGTAACTCAAATTGGCAAACCGCAGATCGGCGGCAACCAGCACCACGCCATGCAGATCGACTTGGGCGATGTGAGCTTGCGTCAAAACAGCATGGCTCAACTCTGCCCGAATCAAGACGGCTCCTTCTAAATCAGCCCCCCACAGAAGGGCACGAGTTAGATCAGCTTTGCTAAAGTTTGTGCCTTTCAACAGCGCCCCCGTAAAATTTGCCTCGACTAGACAGGCACGCCCAAAATTAGCGCCAATCAGTCGCGTATGGCTCAGGTCAAGCCCTTGCAAATGGGTCTGATGAAAATCTCGCTCTCCGTTGGCATAAGCGGCTAGAACGTCAGTAAGCTGCACTACTTTTGACTCTATCATCCCAACTAAACCTCATGAAATGTGATGCTCTGCCTATAAGCCAGAAACAGCGCGAAGTAAAGGGATGTCTTATAAGAATCTCATCCAGCTTTATGTAAGCAACGCTGATGAGTAGTGTAAGCCATATTTAATAAAGCCAAAAAATATTTGTTTTTCTTAAAAAAACTTAATCTTGGAGCGGGTTCTCAGCTTTAGAGCTTGCCATTCATAAAGATTAGTGGATGAAAAGGGAAGTTTGCGATCGCTAGTGCCAAGATCAGCACTATTGCAGTCGTGATCAAGAAAATTACTCAATGCTAGATGTTGCCCTCCTGTTTGAGTTTTCTCGCGCTCATTGCATTGCGGTGTGCGCCTTTCTGGTGCCAGCAAATCTGTTAGCAACGTTGACAACAATGGTGTTAACGGGGTTGCAGCGCCCAGTTAGGCAAGTTCGGCTGAGCATTGCGATCGCGGCTTTTGTTGCCGGATTGATGGTGTTGCACGTTCTCACCTGGTTCATTATTGGCGTTGTGATGCCTCCCACCTATATCTTGCTGGGCTTGGGCTGTCTGTGCCTAGCCATAAATCTATGGGCGCTTTTGAGTCGAGGCAGCATGGCGCAACTCCTCCATTCGCTAGTCAAAATTTGCACTAGAGTAGATTTGCCCCTCTCGTTCGATCTATTGCATGAGCGATTTGCCCAACGATCCATCCACCGGAGTTGATCCATTGGATCTAGATGACGACTGGATTCCTGACTTAGAGCCAGAACCAGCGATCGATGCGCCGAGGCAACCCTTGGTCAGACAGGTTGATCCATCCAGCCCGATCATGATGGTAGAGACCGCATTTCTGGCGAGTGCATCTAGTCTAATTTGGCTGGTAAACTCGTATTTCCCGATGGGTCCGGTGTTGCAAGTGTTTTTTCCAGTGCCGATCGCGATGGTGTATTTGCGATGGGGCAACCGCGCCGCGTGGATGGGGGCGCTAGTTTCGGGGTTACTGCTGTCGGTGTTGGTCGGCCCTCCGCGGAGTATTCAGTTTGTGATTCCGTTTGGGCTGTTGGGCGTTTTGCTGGGCGTGCTGTGGTATCGCCGGGTGAGGTGGGCAGTTTCGATCCCGATCAGTGCGTTGCTCAGCGTTTTTGGAGATTTCTTTCGCCTGTGGCTGGGGTCGATTTTGTTAGGCGAAGACTTGTGGCTTTATGGAACGGTGCAGGTCACCAATCTTTTAGAGTGGATTTTCACCAGACTGGGACTGCTGCTTCAACCTTCGCTAGAAGTAATTCAGCTATTTGCATTTCTGATCATTGTGCTGCGTAGCGTCGTCTATGTCTCAATGGTGCATTTGGTGGCGTGGTACCTCTTCGATCGCTTGAAGACGCCAATTCCGCGTCCGCCTCGGTGGGTTCAAGTGTTATTTGACAATGATTGAGTTTTGGGTTGATTTCCTGAATGATTGATTTCATTTCGGTTTACACTCAGCGTGCGGTGGCTGGGCACTGGCTAGAGCGACATGCCGGGAAACTGCCCTGCTTTGCGTGCGTGGTGGGATTTACAGAAACTGGCTTGATTGAAGGAATCTCTGCGGCAGGAGCAACTCCGGAGGATCGACAATATACCGCGATCGCAGATGCTGAGTTTCTGATCAATGGCGTTCAGCGTAACCCAGCATTTCCTCTGCCGCCGCTTGTCGCTGGGGCATCTCCCGTGTTCCTCTCACGCGCAGTGGTCGAAGCGCTCTCGATCCCGGTGCAGGTGTTTAACGCTGGGTTGCCTGATCTTCCAGCTATTTCTGCGATGCCACTGACGTTGCGGGCAGCGATGATCGATCTAAACGGCAAACCTGCTCGTTGCCTCAGCACGGGGCAAGCTATGGATCGCCCTGTTGTTGAGCATCTGTTTGGGCAAGGGCTAAGGTGGGGCGAGCACCTAGCCGCGCAGTCTGAGGAGCGTTATGTGATCCTGGGGGAGTGTGTGGTCGGGGGAACGACGACGGCGCTTGCGGTGCTGTTGGGGTTGGGAATTAATGCGATCGCAAAGGTAAACAGCAGCCATCCGGTTTGCAATCATGGACAAAAATTGGCGGTCGTTCGGCAAGGCTTAGCGACTCTCAAAAACAGACGGGATCTCGTTCATCCCCTCGATCTACTGGCGGCGATTGGCGATCCGATGCAGGTTGTGGCAGCAGGAATGACGATCGCCGCGAGCCGTAGCTGTGGTGTGCTGCTCGCAGGCGGAACCCAAATGCTGGCGGTTTACGCCCTGGCTAGAGCCATTTGCGCGGCTGGGCATCCCACCAACGCAGCCCAAGATGCACCCCTGTGGAACCCCAAAAATGTGGTGATCGGGACAACGCGCTGGGTTGCAGAAGACCCGACCGGAGACACCATCGGATTAGCGAAAGCGATCGCAGCGGTTCCACTTTTAGCAACCCCCCTCAGCTTGGCATCTTCGCGATTTTCTCAGCTTCAGATGTATGAGCAGGGCTACGTCAAAGAAGGGGTAGGTGCGGGCGGCTTAGCGATCGCGGCTCACCTTTACGCAACCTGGAGACAGAAAGAGTTGCTAGGTGCGATCGAACAGTTGATAGAGCAACAGAAAAAACAAGAAATCGAGTGATAGTCGTTTGTGTTTGCTTACTGAATTCTTTGCGATAGTAACTGTTCTTCAAGGGCGGCAATTCGGTTATAGGCGGCGGTCAGTTGGGCGGTGAGCCGCTGAACCTGAACCTCTAGCGAAAGACTTTTATCCCCACCGTGAGTCGCGGGATCGGCTTGCCCATCATCTAACAACACATCCTTGTGCTCTAAGGTGTCCACCTGGCGATACCCTACGCTGGCATACCGCCCAGAACCACCCCCAAAAGAAGCACGATTCACAGAGCTTCCGGGCGCTACCTTCATCTCTGCGAGAACCTGAGCAAGGCTAAGACTTAGCTGTTCAACGACCTGATGAACAGAATCAACCTTGCTATCGAGCGTATTAATTTGCGATTGAAGCGTGTCCATTGATTAATCTGTTACTCTGTGATTTTCTACGGTCTATGGTAGACAAAAAAAATCGTTTTGCTGACTAATTCCTGATTCATTTAACTTTTTGTATTCTTATCAAAATTTAGCTAAACAAAGGCTAAGTAACTACTTTTATCTTTCATACAAAATGTAAAATAAACAACGAAATTAACAGTTAACTACTTTATTAGATTTAAGTTAAATAATCCTCGATTCAAGGCGCTGTATAGAGATTAGCCCTGTCCGCAATGTACAAAATTTAGTGAGATAAAAATAGATATTAAGCCCTTATTCAGAACGATGAATCGATGACTTGATTTCTATCAACAAAAATCTTTATTTGGCTTCCCTTGATCCCCATTGCTAAAGTAGTGATCCCCTCATCTTGACTAGAGGATCGAGATAAAAATTCTGCCTCAGAACCGAGCGTTTTTTAGATAAACTCAATGCAGTGCCCGTTAGATACAGAGCAGAAATGCAGATTCCCAACCTGGAAACACCGCGCCTTATCTTGCGAGAACTCTGTGAAACCGATCTAGATGCCTACGCAGACATGAGCGCCGATCTAGACGTGATGCGGCACATCGGGACGGGAAGACCCCTTTCCCGCCCAGAGGCATGGCGATCGCTAGCAACGATGGTAGGGCATTGGCAGTTGCGCGGCTATGGTATGTGGGCAGTGGAAGAGCGCCAGACGCAAACGATGGTCGGTCGGGTGGGGTTTTGGAACCCAGAGGGCTGGGTGGGGTTTGAAATCGGCTGGTCGCTGTGCCGTGCCGTGTGGGGAAAAGGGTATGCCACTGAAGGCGCTCAAGCCGCCCTATGCTACGGATTTGAAGCGCTGAGTCAATCTCATATCATCAGTTTGATTCGTCCTGAAAATCTGGCATCTCGGCGGGTGGCAGAGAAAATTGGAGAAACCCTCGAAGGCACAGCCGAGATAATGGGAGGGGAAGCGTTGGTTTACGGCATTCACCGCGATCGCTGGAAAACCTTGCAGCAGTAAAACTCATCAGAAGTTAAGATTCATCAAACCCGCTTCGTCTGTCACACTCGTTCATAAGATCCCCCGTCAGAAAAGAAATGCTCAGTTTTCAAGAATTTTTTGACGCTTGCTCTGGCGTCTGGAAGAGCGAAAGAACCTATCACTCGATGCCCAGTGGTGAGATTGAGCGCTCTTTCACCAAGTTTCATGTCCATCGGCTAACCGATGCCGAAGCGCAACGCCTGCTCACCCCGTCTCAGACCCTGGGGATCGATCCCCAGCGGATCGAGGCGGGGAGCATCTGTCCTGGTTTTGCGATCGCATTTGACACCGTATCCGAAACGGGTGAACAGGTGGCGATGAGCCTCAAAGCGTTGTTTGTGCCAGACCCCTATGTGAGTCAGGCTGTGCCGGGTGAGGCGCTGGTGCTTCCGGTCGTCTCTGAAGTGGCAGACGGTGACGTGATTCAGGGCTTCTATCTACGGGATCAAGGGTATTCTGAAGCAGGCGCGATCGCGGGTCGGTTTACCTACCAGCCCACCCGACAAACCCTGGAAATGACGACGCAGTACAAGCGCTCGGTGGCGGTTGATCAAATGCGGCTGATTTCTCCGGATGTTCGTCTCCGTACAATCGTCACCTACAACCGACCAGAGCCAGGCTACCCCCCCTCAGACATCACCTTGATTGGCTTTGGCGTTGAGCGAAAATAAATGCAGACCCATCAACAGATCAACCGAAAGCGTGGAACGAAGGTATGGATCGACGGAGTTTTTTAGTAGGAACGGCAGCGCTTGGGGTGTCGTTAGCGGGGTGCAGCCCTGCGGGGGATGTGTTGCGTGTGCGATCGCGGCGAGATTCAGTCCCGTTGCAACTTGTCGATCAATTTCGCAAGCAGTTTGATCACGCCGCGATCGACTTTAAACCAGAAGATCAGTTGCAAGACCTCTTTGCGTTGCTGCAACAGTGGAAACGGCAGGTTGAGCCGCCGCCTCGGTCACCGATTCCAGGCTGGGTGCCGTTTGTGGGCGGTCGAGATCTGAGCGCTCCCGATTTAGCTACCCTAGGAGATTATTGGCTGACCACGGCAATTCGCCAAGGGCTGATTCAGCCGCTCGATCCGTCGGGGTGGGATCAGTGGCAGCACCTCCCGGAAAAATGGCGATCGCTCGTCACTCGCACCGATCAAGGTCTCTTCGCCGCCACGGGTCAGGTGTGGGGTGCACCGTACCTGTGGGGCAGCACCGTGATTGCCTACCGCGAGGATATCTTTCGAGAGCAAAATCTTGAGCCGCCGACCGATTGGGCTGACCTGTGGCGGGAAGATTTGAAGGGGCGAATTTCCCTGCTCGATCAGCCCCGAGAAACCATTGGGCTAACGCTGAAAAAGCTTGGCAGATCCTACAATACACCCGATCTCAGCACGGTTGACACCCTCAACGCTGAGCTAAAAGCGCTGCATCAGCAAGCCAAGTTCTACAGTTCTGACACCTATATGCAGCCCTTAGTTTTGAATGATACTTGGGTGGCGGTGGGGTGGTCGTCTGATGTGCTGTCTGCCATGCGTCGCTACTCTCAAATCAAAGCGGTCTTTCCACCATCAGGAACAGCACTTTGGGCGGATCTCTGGGTTCGCCCTGCTAGTAGGGGTCGTTCTGAAACCGCTCAGAATTCAGCCTTGTCGCAGTGGATTAATTTTTGCTGGCAACCTGCGATCGCGCCGCAGATTTCCTTGCTGAGCCGGGCAACTTCTCCAATTTTGACGGCGCTCAATCCCGACTCTTTCCCCGATGCATTGCGGCGCAACCCCGTTTTGTTGCCCAATGCTAAAACGTTGCTCAACCAGAGTGAATTTCTAGAACCGCTCTCTGAGCCTACGGTTGAGCAGTATCGCTCCTTGTGGGCGCAAACCCGTCAGGGGTAGTGCGTCCCCGAAAACTAAAATTGCTGGTAGATTCGAGGGCTAAGCTACAGATGAGCGCAGGTTGTGCTTCGGGTAGGGTTGCTGCTTCCTTTCGGCGAAAGTCCTGATGCGTTTCGGCTGTTTTGGCGGCAATGTTGGGGCTAAATCCGCAGGTATAGCCCGCTAACAACGCCCCCTGCCGATTGAAGATTCGGACATTGTGGTGATAGTCTCCGGCAACGGTTCCGAGGCGATGCACAAACTGATAGCGTTCTAAATAGTCGAGCAAACTCCACACCTGCTGATTGACCAGAAAATCAACGCGATTGGCTCGTCCGTTTTGCCCTGGGCACGCCAACCACCCATCGATCAGCCGTTTGCCAAATTGGGCTTGGGCGGCAATTTCATCTCTGACCCACCAAAAGCTAGGAACCGCCAGTCCCGATTCTGAAATCGAAGATTCGGTGATGCCTTTGACAGACGCAGCACAGATGCCTGCTTCGATGTAGGCAAGGTCAAACGGCTCTGGCGATGGCGCTAATGCCGATGGGGACGCAGCGCTTTTAGACACTTTTGAAACGGTCGTAGGTCGCTCTGCCGCGATCGCACGCGGGGCACGTTGGGCGGTTCCGGTTGCCATCAGCAAAACACTCACCCCCAAAATTTTGAATACGGTTGAGAGGGGCGGGGCTAGCTGAGAGGGTGGGTGCATAACACAAGAGTCTCGAATCGGTTCGACACAGTAATTTAGCGTAAGTGACTTTAGAGTAACGGTTAACAGGCAATCAGACGGTGATCTTATGCCGAGTCTTGCAGAAGTTCCAGCGCGATCGCAATTACATCATCCGGATTCACCGGTTTGGATAGGTGCTGCTGAAATCCGGCCGCGATCGCACGCTGCTGATCACCATCTGAGGCATAGGCCGTGAGTGCGATCGCAGGAATGGTTGACCCAGACGCCCGCACCGTTTGGATCAGATCGTAGCCGTCTAGGTCGGGCATGCCAATATCGCTGATCAGGAGGTCAGTTTCCTGCCTTTCCAACGCATCTAAGGCTTCCGGCGCAGACGATGCCACCCGCACGATCGCGCCTGCATCTTCTAGCAAAAACGCGATGATACTCCGAGCGTCAACCTCATCATCTACAACCAGAGCGCGAATGCCTGCGAGGGGAGAAGGTCGTAATGATGATGGAAAGTCTTGCCCTTGCTGGTCTGGGGGTGCTTGCACCAGAGGGATCTCAACCGTAAACGTAGCACCTTGATTTTCCCCGGCGCTTTCGGCTCGAATGGTGCCGCCGTGGAGTTCCACGATTTGCCGCGCGATCGCAAGTCCCAATCCCAAGCCGCCAAACTTGCGGGTTGTCGAGCCGTCTTCTTGCCGAAAATACTCAAACATGTGGGGTAAAAACTGCGGATCGATCCCAATCCCCGTGTCTTTGATTTGAACTCGCGCCTGCGTGCCGATTTCCACCAGGCTCACGTCGATTTGCCCTCCCTCCGGCGTAAATTTGACCGCATTCGATAACAGGTTCCAAAACACCTGCTGCAACCGGCTGGCATCCCCCAGCACCGAGCGGGTGGTAGGATCGAGCGTCGCGTTCAGGCAAATCGTTTTGGCATCAGCCGCCAAGCGAACCGTTTCGAGGGCGGCAGACACCACAAACCCTAGCCCGATAGGGAACTGATTTAAGGTCAGTTTGCCACGTATCACGCGAGACATGTCGAGCAGATCTTCGACTAGTTGAGATTGCAGGGTGGCGTTGCGCTCGATCGTGGCGAGGGCATCTTTGGTTTTTTCGGGGCTGAGCCGCCCGGTTTGCAGCAGCCTAGACCATCCCAGAATCGGATTGAGCGGCGTTCTCAGTTCGTGAGAGAGCACAGCGAGAAATTCATCCTTAAGAGAGTTGGCGGTTTCAGCTTCTTTGCGGGCAGATTGTTCTTGGGCTAAGGCGCGCAGGGTTTCTTCGGCGTAGCGATCGCGCGCTTCTACGGCCAGCCTCTGCTCGTGAATATCGGTATTTGACCCAAACCATCGGACAATCTGCCCATCCTCATTGCGTAGGGGGAAAGCACGAACCAAAAACCAGCGATATTGCCCATCACAGGCACGGCGAAAGCGGTACTCTATCAGATAGTCTTCGCCCGTGCGAAGCGAGTCTCGCCACCGATCAAGGCAGAGATTCAGGTCATCAGGATGCAGC
The DNA here is from genome assembly GCF_010091945.1 of Myxacorys almedinensis A. GTDB lineage: Bacteria > Cyanobacteriota > Cyanobacteriia > Leptolyngbyales > Leptolyngbyaceae > Myxacorys > Myxacorys almedinensis. The sequence continues at coordinate 33,648 of NZ_WVIE01000018.1, read as the reverse complement.
GCCGATTGCCACCCCCAGCCTTGGGCTTCGGCTAGCGTCATGCCAGTGTAGTCGTACCAGCGCTGGTTAAAGTAATCAAGCGATCCATCGGGGCGAGCCGTCCAAAAAATGTTGGGCATGGCATCCGCAAGGGCCCGGAGGTGTTGTTCGCTTTGGCGCGCGGCTGCCTCACCTCGCTTGCGATCGCTAATGTCCAGAATAAACGCCACCGCTTCGTCTCGCGCTTCACCTAGCAATGTATAGCCGATCAGCACCCACACCCGGTTTCCGTCTTTCCGAACGTATTCTTTTTCATACGGCGTGCAGGTTCCGCGGGTCTTGGCTTCCGCGATATGTTGCTGATCAATCGACAACCATTCTGACGGTGTAATCGCCGCCCAGCCCACATGTCCAGCCTCAAACTCTCGGCGAGAATAGCCCACGATCCGCAAAAATTCATCGTTGGCATAGCTCACGTTGCCGTAGATATCTGCAAATACGATCCCAATCACGTCAGAATCGGCAAAGTGACGCAAGCGAGTCTCGGTCTCTTTTAGCGCCTGTTCGATGCGCTTGCGATCGGTGATTTCTTGCACAACCCCGTTGATGCCCAACACCTGACCGTTGACCTTAAACGGGTAATAGCTCGACAGCCAAGCTCGCGCGATGCCAGGCTGCGCGCGATTAGTTCCCCACACTTCTAGATCGATGATGGGTTCGCCGGTGGCGATAACTTGCCGAAATAGGGGTTCAACATGGTCGGCAAGTTCGGGCAAGACCTCACGAAACGAGCGACCAATGTGCTCGGAGCCTGGGGTGCCATTAATCTCAGCCAGGAGATTGTTAACGCGGACGTAACGAAAGTTGAGATCGACAAAATATAGCCCGACAGGAGCCGTCGCATAGATGGCTTCGATCTCTGCCAATTGTTGATGATGCAGCCGATGCTGGTGTCCTAGCTGTGCGGCGATCGCGCTGACATCGTGATCTAGGGTTTGCCTAATGGTGTCGAGCTTGGTTTTAAGCCGACTCAGGTCAGCGTTAAGTTGGTTGGAACCCGGTGCGTCTTCTGGCGGCGCGATCGCAGAACCGGGCGTTTCTGAGCCTATCGTTTCGGCGCGAAGGGGTCTGAGGGTAGTCACCACCCCATACGCTGAGGCGGCGTTGCCCTGAAATAGAGGAGTTGCATTGACGCGGAGCCAGATTAACTCACCATTGCGACGGTGAACACCCATCACGATGTTGTGACAAGGTTTGCCAGAGCGCAGAGCCGCGATCGCAGGTTGATCGGTAGCCAGAACAGGAGAGCCATCAACGTGAACCGGCTGCCCCAGCAAATCGAAAGGCGCTTTACCGATGATCTGCTCAGAGGAACAGCCCAACAGCCTTGCTGCCGCTGGGTCACACCCTTGGACAGCCCCGTCTGCTCCTTGAAACACCATGCCAGCTTCACCCTGCTCGAAGGTCTCGCGCTGATCCTTGCTACCAGAGCTTCTTACCACCTGAAACACAGATTCATCGTGCATTCGATCTGAGTTTGTAGATTGCCTACTTTATTCAACATTCAACTTTGCTCTTATCAAATCTTATCAAAATACAGAGTTAAACAAATCAGCATCTATCCATCGAAAGAGCTTCTTCCCTTTGTTGGGTGCCGGTGTTGGGTGCTGGATAGGGGGAGAGGGGCTAGGAGTGCATGGTGGAGAGGGGATGGGTGGATGGGTCGGGAAGGAATCTAGCCCATCGACTCATCCACTCATTTACCCATCGACTCAACGTTGACCATCTACTAGAGCAGAAGGCATTTAAACTAGGATTTACGCAACGCTTTTCGTTAGCAACGGATGGGAGAGCAGACGTAGCGCATGAACGGATGAAATAGCAACCTGGTCTTTTTATCCGGTACATCTGTTACCCAATCCGCTGCCAATGCGTAAGTCCTATCTTTAAACCGAAAGAGTGCCGTCATTAACACCATGTCCAATCCGCTGCGATCGCTCAAATATTTGCCTTGGATTCCCCTCCTTCAGGCGGCATTGCTGACGACCTTAATTGCGATCGCGATTGATTTTCTGATCGCTCTGAGTTTTCTAGCCCCGCCCCTTCGAGTGGTTGCCGTCCAGATTCTCAATTCGCCGTTAGAAATTTTCGTTCGCTTAGCCAGTGCCGTCGGGCTTGGAGCTTTGGCAGTAGTGGTTATAACGCGATGGTTTCGTCAACTTGTGATCACCAACGCGCTCCTTTGGGCGCTCGTGCCCTGTCTGGTTCTGTGCCTGTTTCTAAAATCCCTGCTTGGGTTGCCTGCTCCCCTGCTGCCTGCTCCCAACTACCCGGTTCTCATCGGCATTATTCTCGGCATTTTTTGGAAAGGGCGACGCTACTAGTAGATGGTCAACGTTAAGTCGAGGGGTGAATGAGGGGAGGGGTGAATGAGGGGATTACTGAGCGACCCATCCACCCATCGACTCTCTAACCCATCCACTTTTAGTTAGTCCCCCATTTCAATCTTGACAGACCACTAGAATGCCCTGAAACGCTCTGTCCTAGTCTTGCCATAGCCGCCGTCCGGCGCTGCCTTTCAATCGCTCGTGGGTGTCACGCAACAAGGCTGGAATATCGAGCGCGTGAGGGCAGCGAGGCAAACAATCGCCGCAGTCGCTACATCGGTTTGCTTTAGTTCCTGGAAACCAATGTCCTGCATTTTCAAACATGCGGTAGCGGTATTCTCCAAAGGCTTGCATCTGGTAGCCAACGGCTAAATTTCGCAGCCGCAGCACTTCGGGGATATGAATCTCTTCGGGGCAGGGCAGGCAAGCATAACATTGGCGGCACAGATCGCTTTGCAACACGTTTGCCTGATGGGTTTTGAGCCGCTCAATTGCGCCTGATTCCTCTGGGGTCAGCGCTTGCCCCCCCGCGTTACAGAACACTGTGAGCAGTGCTTCTAGCTCGTGTAGCTCTTGAGGATTGGCGGCTCCGACGCTGAGAGTCGTAATGCGCGGATCGCTGAGGAGAAACCGATAGTTTAGCTGTAATGGAGAATAGGGCTGGCACAGGTCGATTAGCGTTTGGGGCGGCGTGTGAAGCATTCCTGCTTTATCGGCAGGAGAAATGATAAAGATGCCCATGTCTTTGGCACTAGCCCGCGCGATCGCGGGTTCATTTCTCCCAAAAAACAGCGAGTAGTGTAAGTTGACAAACTCGAATAAATCTGTGTCAATTGCCGCCAAAATCAATTCTAGAAAGCCGTGGGTTGAAAATCCAACGTGGCGCACCCGACCATCGGCGATCGCTCTGTCTACGGCGCGCATACAACCATCGTTGGCAGTCACCCAAGCCAGATGTTCCCAGGTATTTAAGCCGTGAATGCCTAAGCTATCGAGCGCATCAACTCCTAAGCGCTGCAACGACTGGTCGATCGAACGCTCCATCGCATCGGCATCGGGCGTCGGCGGAATCTTGGTAGTGAGATACAGCGATCGCGGCTCTCTGAGATGATCGGCAGCTTCACCGTCAGCTACCTTACTGTCAGCCAATCCACTCCGCCGTGCCACGCCTACAAATTCTTCACTTTTTCCGTAGCCTGTAGCGGTTTCAACATGCGTGATGCCGAGGGCAATTGCTTGATGTATCGTCTCCACCGCGATCGCTTCAGAGGCTAAACACCGCATCGTCCCCAACGAGAAGACAGAATAGAGCAGGTTAGTCTTGCCAAAACGACGATAATCCACGGGGGTCTACTGCGCTTCTCCGCTACTAAAGCGCCCTTTCTGAATCAGATCATCGGGACTCAGGGTTGAGATAAATTCTCGGAAGGCGCGCCGTTCGGCTTCATCGGCATCGCGATCCACCGGAATTGAGGCATCGGCGATGACTTCTTCCATCACCCAAATTGGGCTATCGGTGCGAAGCGCGATCGCAATGGCATCGCTTGGGCGCGAATCAATCTCGCGTCTCGCCTCCCCTTGCTTGACGACAAGCACCGCATAGAATGTATTATCTTGTAATGAGTGAATAATAACCTTCTCCAGCACCATGTCCCACGCTTCCATCAAATTGACAAACAAATCGTGCGTGAGGGGGCGGGGAGGAGCTTGGTTTTCTAGGACGCTGACAATTGCTTTTGCCTGATCTTGTCCAATATAGATAGGAAGCGCTCGTCGGTCGATTGAATCCTTCAAAAGGACGATCGGGCTTCGAGTAGCAGCGTCTAACGCAATTCCAGCGACCTTCATTTCAATCATCGGTACAGCCTCTGAACTCCTCGGCAAAGGGATACTACGGTGTCAGGAAACCAGCAGGGGGTCACTAAGTTAGACCCGTCTCTCTGTAGAGAGAACACGTCTAAAGGGGTAAGCCACAAGTATGCCCTGTCTACGTTGATCCTAAATGATCCAGCCTAGAATTTGACAAAATCAAGGACACTTCTATATTTCACTAAGTCCCTGAGATTAATTAAAATTAATACTACCTCAATCATTATTTTCGCCAAAAACCGAGAGGCTAGTCGGCAAAATGACAGAAATGGGATTCTCGACTTTAGATCGTCTAGTAATGAAAGTCTAGGGTTGTAAGAGAAAAATACGGGTTACTCCTCGACAATGGGGTATAAAGTGTAGCGTGGAGGTAAGCACTCTGGCGTTACTCGATCATTGCTCAATCTGGAGACAAATGGCTCCATTCGCCCTCCGCTCTGCACCTTTGTTACCGTAGCGTTGTTCATGTTTACTGGACTTATTCAAACCGTTGGCACCCTGACCCTACTGAGCGCAGATCAGGTTCAGATCACATGTTCCGACCCATCCGCTGCTCTTCCTTTAAAGGATTTAGCGATCGGAGATAGTGTTGCTGTCGATGGGATTTGCCTTACCGTAACAGAGATCGGTGCCGATGGCTTTACTGCTGATGTTTCCCCCGAAACGGTTCGCCGCTCTACGCTGGGGCAAAAGGGCGACACGGAAAAGCGAGTCAATATTGAAACGTCGCTCCGAGTTGGTAGCAAGCTGGGGGGTCACTTTGTAACCGGGCATGTTGATGGCGTAGGAATCTTCCGCTCTGCCGTGCAGACAGCAACCTCTTGGGACATCACGTTTGCGACTCAGAGTGACGTTGTGGCACGATATGTTCTCCCTAAAGGCAGTATTTCGGTCAATGGCATTAGTCTGACGATCGCAGAATGTGCCCCTGATGGCGCTTGGTTCACGGTGGCGGTGATTCCGCACACCTATGCCACGACCAATTTGTCTCACCTCAACCCCGAAGATTGGGTGAATTTAGAGGGCGATATTTTGGGCAAGTATGTTGAGAAATTTCTAGGATCAGGGCAGTCGTTGGCAATGCCCGATCGCATCTCTCCGTCATTTTTGGCAGAGCATGGGTATTTGTAAGGGGGAGCCAGAACCTAACAACGGTTTTGACAGGCGCGATCGCGCCCGATTTTTCAGTCTATGCCAGAACAGGGAGGAGGCGAGGGCACCACCCCCAACGCTGGTTAATTAGCAGCCGTTTTTTGAGTTGGCTGAAGTTGGCTGACCTGCAACGATTTTGCCAACTGCGCCATTGACTGTTCTAGGGCAAACCCAGCATCTTGAGCAATCCAGGTGCCGTCTTGAGTTTGTTGCCGAAACTCGAAGTGCAGATGCGGTCCGGTTGAGTTTCCGGTGCTGCCTACCCGCCCGATCGCGGTTCCTTGCGGCACAATATCCCCTGGTTTGACAAAGACTTCAGACAAGTGAGCGTACAGCGTTTGCTGGGTGCCGTCTGTATGTTCTAGCCCGATCGCGACGCCGTAGCCCCCCATCCAGCCCGACATAATCACACGACCTGCTAAGGCAGCTAAAACCGGCGTTCCCATCGGTGCACCTAAATCGGTTCCGGTGTGGATGCGATGTGCTCCACTAATGGGGTGAATGCGCCAGCCAAAAAACGACGTAATTGCCGCTGGAAGTGAGAGCGGATAGAGAAGCCTGACATTCCCATTTCCAGGCATTCCAAGCGGGCGAATCGTGCGGTTGTAGTAAGACTGAACCGTGCTATAAGCGCTGCCAATTGCCGTATTGCTGCCATTCCAAGCTGCGCCACTCGGCGACCCATCTGAGCCAGTTTGGGCAGATGCTGCCTCTAGGCTTGCTGGTGCCGTAGCCTCGGCAAACGTGGGGCGGACAACCCCTGAGATCACCTTGGAGATGGTGTTGGCAATGCCCGATGGTTTAGTGCGGGCTACAGGGGGCTTAGCTGGGGCACCGCAACCGCTAACCTGACCTGCTTGGACGGAGAACTCACAGCCAGAAGCTCGTTCTGAGAACACTACGGCATCTGGGGCTTCATAGCCGTTTGACATGGGAGGCTGACCAATCAGATCGGGCGCTGTCTCTGGAGTAATGGGCGCGATCGCAGGTGCTTCGGTTGCCGCATCAGGAGCAGGCGACGGCGAGGCTTGTTCTACGACTGCCGTCTCTGGAGGGGCAATAATAATAGCGGCAGGATTGGGCTTAACGTTGACGACTACAGGCGGTTTGGCTTGCACAGAAACAACTGGTGCGTCCGTTGGTAGGGAAGCCGCCGGGGAAGCAATAGGAGAAGCAACCGGGACTGGAGCAACAGAAACCGCAGGAGAAGGAACTTGAGCAAGGGCAACTCCACTGCTAAACACGCTAAGACTACTGAGGCAGCCCAGGCGTTTGATTAAAGCTTTACGACTGCACATCGCTTTAGCAGGTGAATTGGATTGCTGGGTCATCGTTGAGTCTCCTCAGGCGCAATATGATAGGGGTATTTACAGAAGGGTTTGACAGGTGATGGCGCGATCGCGGCGATCGCTAAAAAATAGATTCCGAGAAATTTCGGAGGGTATCTACACTAATTAACCATATTCCAGACTGATCGCACCGGGTTTTATGAAGATTTCATCGACCTGATTGGGTTGGGGGGGAAACTGAACCCGCAAAGCCCCAGTGGCACTAACGCCTGTAATCGTGCCCAGGCGATCGGCAATCTTCACCGACTGCCCCATGTTTATGAGCAAAGCTTCATATTCGGGAAGCAGCGAACCGATGCCAACCTGCTGCCAGTGCTGATACCCCGACAGCACGCCAATCGTCACGATCGCCGCCAGCATTTCTAGGGACTCGATTAGGGGCACAGGTTGTTCCTGAAGAACGCTTTGAAGATTGATTCCAGGCTCTGGAACAGGATTGCGCCAATTAATGCCAACTCCCACAACCGCTTTGGTGATGCGAGGGGCACTGCTAAGCTCTGTCAGATCGCGCTGAATTCGAGTTTCTGTCAATATTCCACCCAGTTTTCGCCCATTCAGGACAAGATCATTTAACCATTTCAAACCGACTGCAATCTTATTCGTAGTTCCACTGAGGCAACCCGGAATTTCTCGTAAAGCCTTGGCAATGCCCCAAGCTGTGCAGAGGGTTAAGTGAGCACTAAATTCTAACGGTAAATTTGGATACAGCACTGTCGATAAATACAAACCACCCGGCGGTGAAAGCCATTGGCGACCCCATTGCCCTTTGCCGTTGTGTTGTTGGCGCGCGAGAACTAAGGAGCCTTCGGGGAGGGAATGCTGGTCGATGAGTTCCCAGAGGGTGCGGTTTGTAGACGCGATCGCATCAAATAAATACAGCTTGGGTGCGGTTTTTCTAGCGGGGTGTGCGGGCAGCCGATCGGCGCTAATGGGCAGAGTAGAACATTCACAGGCAACTCTTAATGCTGCTTCGAGCCGTTGACGATCTAAAAACACAGTCAGGACACTTTAAACACGGTCAGGACACTCTACCGAAACGTCGATAACGTTACCATAAAATTCTCTCTTTGGTTCTTCATTTTGGTCTTTATGCATACTTGGCACTGGCAAACCTGGAACGCGCTTCCCTACCTCACCTGTAGCTTACTGGAACCGTGGCAACACGGATTTTTTACGCAGCAATTTTCGCCGCGATCGCCGGTCGATCTTACCCCCGTGCTCAGCCCCGACGCCCAACCCTATCGCACTCATCAAGTTCATGGCAGCCGGGTGCTTGCCCCATCTGAACTTCCCCCTAGAGACAATGCAACGGCGGGGGGAGCCAATTTAGAAGCGTTGGCTCAAGCCGACGGGTTAATTTCTGAACACGCCAATCAAGCCGTCTGGGTATGTAGCGCAGACTGCACCCCGGTGCTGATTGCCAATGTTAGAACCGGTCAAGTGTCTGGCATTCATGCCGGTTGGCGGGGCACGGCTCAGAAAATTATTCCGACAGCGATCGCACGGCTTTGTGCCCAAGGGGGCGACCTGCAAGACCTCCGGGTTGCTTTCGGTCCGGCAATTTCGGGTGAAGTGTATCAGGTGTCTCTCCCGGTGGCAATCGAAGTCGGGGCGACCGTGGCGACGTTGCCAACCGAGATGCCCGAAGCCGAAAAAATAGCGGCGTTACTCCAGCTACCCGATTCTCCAATTTTGCCGGATGAGACGCCAGGGCGAGTGCGATTAGATGTTCGCCATGTGAATCGGATGCAGCTAGAGCAGATGGGGCTGATGCCCGAACAAATTGCGATCGCGCCGCACTGCACTTACCAAGATCCAATCCACTTTTTTTCTTATCGTCGGGAAAAGCTTAAAAAGGTACAGTGGTCTGGCATTGTGAGCCGGTGAGGGTGTGCAGACCCATCTAGCTAGGCAGGAATTGAGGGGGAAGGGATACCAGCCGTTGGCTCAATAATCGTAAGGATTCTTCGGCGTTGGCACGGGCTTTAGCGCAGTGGCTTGAATTGTGAGTTGCCGTCTCCCGTCTAGGGTTTCGGTGATCATCTGACCTTCCACCTCGACCCAAGAATCTGCTGCGTACGTCTGGCGATTGGCGGCAGGAAGCCCCGTCTTAGAATCGCCACCGGCTAACTTTACCGGCAAACTGATCGGATAAACATCCGCCGCGCAGCAGGTGATCACAAACCGGGTCAGCAGAAAATATTGCTCTGACAAATTAGGTGGATAGACGACAAAGCCTTGCACCTTTGCCTTTTGCCCCGTGTACGCATCGGGTTCGGGATACACCTGAAGCGATCGAATCCAGTCTATTAAGTTTTTATCTTCAGAACGAGTAGAACTGCGAAAGGCTTGGGGGTTGACCCGCGTGGAGGTGAGCGTATCGGTTAGCCCTCGATCAAGGGCAGTTTGGCTGGCAAACGCTTGAGGGGTAAATACCAGCCCCGCGATCGCCATCCCCAACATCAGCGCGCTCCCCCACCCCGGCGGAAACAAGCTCACATGCTGCATCGGTGGCGAGCTTTGGCGTCCAAGCCGCTGACTTGCCCTCCAAATAAAAAAAGCCTTCAGACCACTGACAAGCAACAGCGTAAATGCCGCCGCGATCGTCAGCCAGTTGTAATTGGGATGGATCAGCAAAAAAAGCTGACCTGTCAGCCAAAACTTGAGCAACACAATGCCCCACGCTGCGATCGCGAGCACATCAAGCCACGGAAGGAAGGAGCGAAAAGACAGTCGAGCCATACCCAAATTAACTAATGTACAAGTTTAGAAACAGAGTCAGGAGAAACGTCAGCAACCCCGCCAGCAGAAACAAATAAAAGATCGCTTTTGGCTTGAAAATCGAGAGCATCAACCCGACAGCCTTGAGGTCAATCATGGGACCAAACACCAGAAACGCCACGAGCGCGCCACTGGTAAACGTTGAGGCAAACGAGAGGGCAAAAAATGAATCCACGGTTGAGCAGATCGACACGACAGCCGCCAACAGCATCATCGCCAGAATCGATGTGACCGGGCTTTGCCCCAAGCTGAGAATCACGTCTCTCGGTACAAAGACTTGAATAATCGCCGCGATCGCGCTGCCGATAATCAGAACGCTGCCCAATTCCCGCATCTCCTGAACCGTGTTATCGAGCAACAGCCGCAGGCGATAACTGGTCGGTTTTGCCGCCGTTGCCACCATCGCCGCCTGTAGCTCAGACGGGTCAGTAATCAACGGTTTGGCGCTCTGTCCTAGAAAATAAGTCCCCGATTGCAGGATCGTAGACGCGCCACTTCCGCGCCCACCAGAGGTTTGAGTCCGGTAGGACAACACCGACGCCAAGGCAGGCTGCAACAGAGGGCGCACATCTTTCTGGGTGCCAAACACCCAGCCGATCGTTGTAGCAATAAACAACGAAAAGCCAATCCGATACAGCACCACTTCGGGCTGCCCGCGAAACGCCGTCCAGGTTGCCCAAAACACAATCGGGTTAATGGTTGGAGCCGCTAGCAAAAACCCGATGGCAACCGGAACCGGCGCACCTTGCATCAGCAACCGGCGCGCCACGGGCACATTTCCGCATTCGCAAACGGGAAACAAAAAACCAATACAACTCCCGACTAAAGCCCCAAGCAAAGAATTTTTGGGCATTAGGGAGAGCAAGCGTCGTTCATCGACAAAAAATTGCAGCAATCCAGAGAGCACCACCCCCAATAACAAAAATGGAATCGCCTCAACCAACAAGCTGAGGAAGAGGGTGAACGCATTGTTCAGTTGATTCATTTAAGTTCAGTCGTACCTGTTATGACGAGTTATGACGAGCTTGAGGGATTTTAACCTAATTCGTAATTTGTAGGTTGTCATTTAGGGTTTAAAGCGGATACTGATGGGGCACAAAAAACCTGTGGAATCAGCGATCGCACCGCTTAGAGTCGCCTAAATTACAAATTATTTTTAGCCCAGAGAGCAAAGTTGAACCGAGATAAAACCAAGACTGCACCGATGAGCCAAGACGAGCCAAACTGAGCTAAAAAAGCTGGAGTTACCTCAGCAACTCTATTACAAATTAGAAATGAACCCTCATTTCTGGTTCAATAGCTTCTTAGGAATTCTAGAAAAATGCTGTGCGATCGCGAGAAACACGTTAAAGATTTGTAAACTTATAGGCAGGCATGGTTCAATGCCCCATTTTCACAGGAGTCCCGTATGAAGCATCTAGTTACTATTGAGCGCGGTTGTCTCATCGGTCATAGCGTATCGTTAGCATTTGGTCTAGCAGGATTGCTGTTGGTGTTGCCCAATTCTGATTTTATTCAAGCCCTTCCAGCCTTTGGGATGTCAGCGTTTGGCTGGAGCATGGCAAATGGAGGAGTCGCCTATATTCTGCTCGGCACGATTACGGTTAGCCTCTACGCCTATCGCACCTTTGGCGTGTGGCGCTGGCTGACCTTTATGTTGCCCACCATCATGCTCTCTCTGGGCAGCGAATTGCTGGGAACGAGTACAGGGTTTCCCTTTGGTGCGTATGGCTACCTCAGTGGGTTGGGGTATAAAATTGCTGGGCTTGTGCCGTTCACGATTCCGCTGTCCTGGTTTTATGTGGGCATGTGTTGCTATGTGCTGGCGCGGGCAGGGTTAGAACGCTTGAAACTGCCGGTATGGGCAACGGTGGTGGGGGCAATAACGCTGGGTTCGATCTTGCTCACCGCTTGGGATTTTGTGCTCGATCCGGCAATGAGCCAAACGCCTTACCCATTTTGGGAATTTAAAGAGGCTGGCGCATTTTTTGGCATGCCATACCGCAATCTATCGGGCTGGTTTGGTACCGGAGCCATTTTTATGGCGGTGGCGTCTCTGTTTTGGGGAAAAGGGTCTCTCTATCTCAGCCGCGCTCAGTTGATGGTGCCCTTGGCGGTTTACCTGATCAATTTTGCGTTTGGAGCTATTATCACGATCGCTCAGCTAGATTCTCGATTCTGGATTCCTACGGCACTGAGTGCAAGTTTGGGGGTCATCCCCGCGATCGCGCTGTGGGCTATGGCTGGCTCGACCTCAACTCCAACGCTGGCAACGTCTCTGCAAACGCCGCTGGCAGCAGCTAACCGAGGCGCAGATGTGCCGCCTGTTACGGTTGGTATTTCTCAAAAGTAACCGGTTGGTATGTTGCTACCGTTAGGGATTGATCCGACAGGTTGATTTCTGACAGGTTGATTTGAGTGATCTGATAGGTTGATCCGAGAGGGTGGAGACGTTCTGCCAGAACGTCTTTACTTTGGGATTGGGGTTGGACTTTTGGGGGACTGCTGAATTGATGCTTGTATTTTTTCGGTTGGGACTTGACTGCCTGGGGTTTGCCGATGCCCAGGCTTTTGCATTTTCGGGACAAGATGCTGTTTTGGTGGGGCTGCTGCTGATTCAGATTCCTGCGATCGCGATTCTGCTTTCTCGGCTGCTCAAAGGCCCGACTCGGCAGCTTCCGCTCAATTCCACATCTGCCCGACCAGAGCTATTGGGCTTGGTCAGTGTGGTGGTGCCGACGCTCAATGAAGCCAAGCGAATTGCCCCGTGTCTTGAAGGGTTGACGCGCCAAACTTACGAAGTTCGAGAAATCACGGTGGTCGATAGCTGCTCAACCGATGGCACTCCGGATCTGGTGATCGAGGCGCAACGCCGCGATCCACGGTTTCGCCTGATAACCGACGAGCCGCTGCCGTCTGGATGGGTTGGGCGTCCGTGGGCACTGCATTCTGGTTTTTTGGCAAGCTCTCCCCACAGTGAATGGATTTTAGGAATTGATGCTGATACAATTCCCCATCCGGGGTTGGTGTGCAGTTTGTTAGAAACCGCGATCGCAGAAGATTATGACCTGATCACCCTCTCGCCCCGCTTCATCCTCAACTATCCGGGCGAAATCTGGTTACAGCCTGCTTTACTGATGACGTTGGTCTATCGTTTTGGACCTGCTGGTGATCAAGACAATCCGCCAGAGCGAAAGATGGCAAACGGGCAATGCTGTCTGTGCAAGCGATCGCTGCTCGTGGAGTTAGAGGGCTATACCAGTGCCCGCCATTCTTTTTGTGATGATGTGACGCTGGTTCGGCATGCCGCTGCTCGTGGGGCTAAAGTTGGCTTTCTCGACGGAGCCAATGTGCTAAAAGTGCGAATGTATGACGGCATGACAGAAACCTGGAATGAATGGGGGCGATCGCTCGATCTCAAAGATGCGGCTCCGGTGGCTCAAGTTTGGGGCGACCTCTGGCTGTTGACGGCAGTTCAAGGACTACCGATAGTCTTACTTGGGATCTGCGGTTTCCTCGTGACCCAGGGAAACACGACGCTCCCAGCCTTGCTCGCCCTTGGCATCAACGGCTTTTTAGTCGCCATTCGGATTGCCTTAAATTGGGCGATCGCGCCGTCCTACGATCTTTCTCAAGCCTCCTTTCGCTGGCTCTTCTGGCTTTCTCCCCTCGCCGACCCCTTAGCAGTTCTCCGCATCTTCCTCTCGTCTACCCAGGCTCCCACCACCTGGCGCGGCAGAGTGTACTAGCTCACTCTTGTTTAGCCCACGTCAATCTATGAGTCGAGGCAACTTGCCCTCAGCACAATCACGCTCTCGCTCTCAAATGCTGAGCAGGCTTTAATTTGTGTCGTTAACCCTGGGATCTTCCCCTGCTGCAAGCTCAGCGTAGCGTGATCAAACGCAGGCTGGAAGCTTTGAAGCCAAGACTTATGCTGCAAATACTCTGGCACAAACGCCCCGCGATCGAGCAGCCAAAAATCAACCCCATACTTGCGAATTACCTGACGCATCGGTGCTAAATCTGGACTGTACTGCGCCTCGATCAACTCCAGGGTGCGCTGCCGAATCTGCCGATAGAAACCCAGATGAAACGGTAACGCATACTCTTTTCCGACCAACACAGACCGTTTAGCAAACGTGGGGATATTATTTGCCTCATCCGAAAGCGTTGCAATCAGGCTATCTAGAGGCTGCTGCTGTAAAAACTCGTAAAGCGCCGCCTCACCAGACGCCCGATAGTTTGTTGCCGGAAATTCTCGCGACATCGCTGGAAACAGCATCAACAGTGCTCCCAGTGCTCCCGCGATCGCGACTCTCCATCCAACGGAGATCCAACGATGAGACGTGGCGAGCGTTTCACAGGCGACTAGCAGAGCATCCAGCCCGATCGTCAGTACAATTCCCGCTGCGATCGCCAACACCATTCGCCAAGTGTGCGTCGTGTACCGAGTCGGAAAAAACAGCTTTAGCAGCACTGCATGGGCAGCGAAAAACAGCCCCAGAGACACCAGCGCCGTTTGAGTCAAAACTCCGGCTTCCCGACGGAGGCGCACCGCCAACGGAAACCGCTGCGATCGCACCATAAACGGCAACGCCACCCCTGCCCAAATCAACGGCGGCAACAACGGCGGTAAAATGCCGCTATGCTGCCCGGTCAGCCAAAACTGCCAACGGTTGCCATCAAAATAAGGATGCCGCCCACCGGGATGCAGTTCTGGCATCGTCCAAGCCTCAGCCGCCGTGACGATCGGGCTAAACTCTGCCGAAGAGACTGCATAAGGCAGCAACGCCAAACCGCCTAAACTGGCTGCCCAGCCAAACACGAGCAGATGTTGGGGCTGAAAACGAGGTCGTCGCCAACGCTGCCACTCCCACAGCCGCAAAAACAAGAGCGCGATCGCAATCAACACCAACGGCGGATAAATCAATGCTTGAAGCACGACCGTCACGATCACCCCTAGCCGCTGGTTTCGCACCAAATAATAGAGAAATGCCAAAAATAGCGGATACACAAACGCTCTAGGAGTCGCAGAACTCAAGTCATCCCTAAACCATAGGCTCTGATTGAGCAACACCATCGCCACAAAGCCAGCCACCGGAACCGGAAACAGCCGCAAACAGATGCCAAACCCGTAGAGCGTTGCGATCGCACCCAGCAAAATCGGCAAAATTTTACTCAACACCAGGGGTTCAATGGCAAACATCGCCACGAGATGATAGATCGCCGCATAGCCCAGAGGCGTAATCGATTTAAAGTAGTCGGCAATCAGGTCGTGAGGCAGCACCGCCGGATCGACAAATTGCTGCATCCAAAACACATACTCCCGGGCATCGTCTTGCACCACATACTCGGTTCTAAACGCTCTTCGGAGTCCTAAACTGCCGTAATAGAGCGCAACACCCAGGTTTAACGCTAGCCAAACCCCAACCTGCACAGACGCTTTGCATCGCTCTGACAGGCGGCGCGCCGCGACTCTCTTTAAAGCCTGATCCCCGCGATCGCAGGGCGGATCGCTTTGATCAAGAGGAGCCATTAAAAAGTGACGCAGGCGCAAAAACAGCATGACTTGTTCCGTTAATATCCATCTACCGACCAGTGCGGTGGATCGTACTCCAACTTATAAACTCCATAGCTTGCTCCCACATCCCACAATCGAGGATTTTGATCCCCGTTGCGCGGTGCCCCAATACTAACCAGTGTGCCATTGCCATTGCGGATGTTGAGGGTGCCGTTCCATTCGATCCCCCAGTCAACTGCGAGGGCTTGAGTATGGCGCGATCGCAGGGCTGCCGGGTTGCTGCCAATATCAAACGCGCGCACCATGTCTCGCGCCGCCTGATAGGAAATTGGGTCTGAGTAATGCACCCACTCGATATCGATACCCAGCATCGCAGGCACCCTAGCGGGAGAAAGGTCGCGATTGTTTAGCAACACCGCATAGTGCATCATATACGCTCGCTCTGGCGGACGATAGGTGTTGGTGATGGTCACCCTAGCGCCCGCATCTAGCAAGGCTTTTTGGAACGCTTGCGCCCGTTGCCGAAACGGAGAGGCAAGGTCATCTAGCGAGCTACTAGCCGGAAAATATCGCACCCACTGTGCCCCGCTCAGACGCGATCGCTGCCGCCGAGCATATTCAGTGAGAATGGTGAGCGCGGTTTGATAATCTGATCCCAGCTTTTGTTTGGTAGAAGCCGCAAGCTGCTGATCGAGTTTGGGGCGAAAGCTGACATCCAAAACCTTATACGTTTCGGCTAAGCCCCTCGTGCTGATCGTTCCAAAAGCGCCATCTGCGCCCAAGGGGGGCGTCAGGTTGCCGATCGCACTCAAGCTTTGCTGTAAATTTCTAACTTCAGTCGCGCCAAAGTTTAAATACTCCAGCAGTTTAGCCGAGGTGAGACCCGCCACCCAGTACACAAATCCTTGGGATAATGCTTTGCCATAGGTTCCACCGCCAACGATGCCATCCGCGACAAGCCCATTTTTTTGTTGATAGGAAATGGTGACTTTTTCGGTGGTGCTGCCAAAGCCGCCATCTACGCCTCCAATGGGATAATTTTGCTCTTGCAAAAATCGCTGCCAGGCGATCACCGCGAGTCCGGTTGATCCTTTTCTGATGAGAGGCAGGTTTAGAGCGCTAACCTTAAAAGCCATAAGATTACTCCTGATATCGGGCAACTAATGAATCTTAGCGAATTATTCTACTGAGAAACACTGAGCAATATTGGCTACCAATCCTAAAACAAATGGACGAGAAGTTAAATTCTCATCCATAGGGTCGGTTATCCACACGTTTAGGAATCACTCCCCACGATTGTGGCTTACTGAAAGTCGGCTGGAGCCGCCGATCTCATCTTGGCTTTCGCTTTGGCGGCACTTTTCTTCAGCGCATCGAGCCGCGCTTGATATTTAGAACGCTGGCGCTTTTTGGGGGTTTGATCGATTAATGTTTTGAGAGCACTCCCCAAGCTTTTGTAGGCATTGGGCAAGGTATAGCCAAACCGAGTCGCTAGGGCGATCGCGCGTTCGTCTGCCTCAATTGCTTCTTGAGTGCTGCGATCGCTGTTATTTTTCTGATACAGCCGCCACCCTGCAACCCCCGACAGACCCACCGCCAAAATCAGCAACAGCCCATCTTGCACCCACAGTTCGCCGACCGCGCCCCCCAGCCCGATCGCCAAAGCGGCCATCTCCCAACCATCTTTAGGAATCGTATCTGCCTGAACCCTTGCCACTTCATGCCAAAACAGGAGATTTCGCTGATCGATCGCCAATTGATCCCATTTGGGCATGTCAAGCTGAATCTCCACTTCATCACGACCAATCTCTTCGCTGGTGATGAGGGGAGGGTTAACGGCAGTGGTCACTTCGATCGTGACCCAGCTTTGCAATTCGGGCGGCAATAGCGTCTTCAGGCGACGCAATTCGCTCATGTCGGCTCTGGCAGTGGAGGTTGCATACGATGTCATGGACTCAGCCTCAGAATTCACTCTCTATCCCATCTCATCTGATCATAGCGATTTCTCAGAGGGGATGGGAGGTGCGTCCATTGTCACCGATTCCATCTCATCGAGCAAGACTTGCGATGGAGAAGATGCCGAACCTGGGAGTTGCCTTCGGCTCGATCTGAGCTTAGGTCTCCTTATCAAGTCGGTTTCAGCATCAAGCCGCTAACGCTTAGCACCGAGCTTAACCGCAGGGGGTGGGAGGGATGGGGTGACGTTGGGAGTGTAGTACGCGATCGTAATGAGGGGCAAGACCAACGTGACTAGCGCGATCGCAGAGCCAACTAGATTTGCAAACCTGTGAGCAGATTCCCCTGATGGGCTGGTAGTCGGGCTACCTGATTGCATAAAGCTTATTTAACCAATTCGGCTAGACTAACCAAACCAAAACCCGGCAGTCTCATTTAGTTAGCCCAAGATAAAGCAAAATAGTTCGCTTCTGTAAACAATCTTAGCGACATTCGCCGCTATTTCCTGTTCTAGTTGAACAATCTTGATTAAAGAAGATCGGCATCTGCGTTGAGTCACCCTTAAGGGCGAGATTTCAGCGAGTGGTGGATGGCTTGAAGCTCTAGAAGAATTGCCTGCAAGAGTTCTTGGGTTTTGTTAGGCTGCTGTTCCTGAATTTCGATGGTCACTTGCTTGATTCTTAAAACGTCTTTGGCAAAGCGCGCGACTTCGTTAGGGTGAAACGTGAGCGGCTCGTTGGGGCTTTGGCGGAGTTCGGGATTGAGTCGATCGGGGTTGTAGGGGGGGTTGAGCGCGTCGGGATCGGTGTTGGAATAGCGATAGACGGAGGCTCTAGACCGATTGAGGGCTTTCTGAACTGCCTCAATGTCCATTAAGGTCGATGAACTTGTGCCCGCTTCCGATTCTGGGAAACTCATGATTAGGTTCTTGGATTTAGACTCAAAAAGCTTAGCATAAGACGGGCAGCGAGAGACACCACAGCAGCAGGGATAGGATGAGGTTATTTGGGGTGGCGGAGAGGATCAAGCCATAGGAGGATATCTTGTTCGAGGGCTTGGAGTTCGCGGTACAGTTCTTGGCGCATCCACTGCCCGATCGCATCAAACGGGGTAAAAATTTGTCCTGTTTGCCATTTAAGGTCGGGTCCTAAAGGCGTGAGATGGCTGCCGATCAGACGACGAGACACGACCATATTCGGAAACTTTTGTTCGAGGACGGCGGCAAGGCTGAGGGTCTGATCCAGCGTATCGTTTGAGAATTTGATGACCAAATTGCGGCGGACTTGATAGCGATCGCGCACCATCTGAGTCGTCTCAAGGGGAGATGGCGTAAATTCTACCGAAAATACCTGTGGCGAGAGGAATTGGCTAAACTGCTCAACCAAGGGCACAGCATCACGAGCAGAATAGTTGTTATAGGAAATGAGAATGTTTCCTGCCCGCTCGACGGGGAAGACGCTCCCAATCAACAAGTGAAGTTTGCAGCCCAGGCTATGCCCCATGCCATAGATCGGAAGATAGCGGTTTTGCAGCGTGCGCGATCGCAAGATCTGGAGAGCTTGCTCAAACTGACCCAGCACCGATCGCGCAATCTCTACATGGTCAAACGTATTGACAAAAGGGGTTGCAATCACAACGTACCCCTGGTTTGCGAGGCACTCTAGCAGGCGTCGATAGGTGAGTTGGGGAGCCGTTGCAACAAAAGCACCCCCCAAAAAGTGAATAATTGCGATCGGTTGGTTGGGTACTAAGATCCAATTACCAGAGATTTCTTGCCAGTCCATAAAAGAAGGTGAGGGAATGTGGGAGGCGTCAGGGAGTGAATCTTGTATCAACACTAAATTGGGGCTGATCGATTGGGACTAATAATATTGAGACTGATCGAGTGGAACTGATAGATTGGGACTAATTTGGCGTTTGCCTACCCAAAACTCCTATCTTGTCCGGTCATTGCGTCTCTTTCAGTTCGGTTCTACGATCTCTGTTAAGAGATAAATGTCGATAAGCTCATAAGCAGGACGGAATGAGTGTGTCAGTATGCCCCAGTGGATTTTCCCAACCCTAAGCGAGATCTTAGCGCACAGCGATAATGCGGATAGAACGTCTGGTGTGTCTGGCGCAGATCCGTTAGAGACATCCCGTGATGCCAACTCGATTGCCCAAAAGCAACTTCGGGCAGAGCGAGAATGGTTTGGTGCGATCGCAGCGTTGCAGTCTCTGCTGAAAACCTCAGAATCCTCCGCCCCGCTCCAAGGGGTAGTGTTGTCGGCCCCGCTTCCGGTTTTAAGCCAGCCTGACCTGCTTGCGCGCTTTTCAACCTGGTCGTTTACTGCCAATCCTTTAGCGATTCTCACTGGCTTGCCATTTCAGCTTCTTCCCGCGTTAGATGACTCAGACATCTCCGAAGGGACAAACGCTACGCTGTCAGTCTTGCCAGGAGATCCGATCGCGGCAGAGCCATTTTGCTTAGTGCTGACTCGCCAGTTTAGCTTGGTGATGGTTTTGGGCGAAGATGCCAACAAAGCGCCTGCCTTCTCGTTTTCGTTTGATCCGGATGTCATTGCTCAACTGTGGCAAAATCTGCGGCTGCGGGTGATGTTGATGAACCCCGCGCATCTGAAAAAGCTAGATGCTCTCTACGAAAAATTTTCGCCCGTTGCACCAGACTACCGGGTTGTGTCTCAGTTTAGCCATACGCTGCTGCGCCATCTGCCAGAGTTTGAAGAGGCTCCGACCCTGCTGCGATCGCAGAGCCACCGCCACCCCCATCAGAGCGCCGCTCCAGCGCAGATGCCAGAGTCGCTCAAAAGTTTGGATGTGGAACTGTTGCAAGCGATCGCCCACGAAATTCGTACCCCTCTTACCACGATCAGAACCTTTACCCGCCTGCTGCTCAAGCGCCGAGATTTGCCTCCCGATGCGGTTAAGCGGTTGGAAATCATCGATCGCGAATGCAGTGAACAGATCGATCGCTTTGGGCTGATCTTCCGCGCCGTTGAGATTGAAACCTCGGCAACAAAACTTGAAACGACCTCTCTTGCGCCGACCTCCCTTTCGGAAATGTTAGCGCAGAGCATTCCGCGCTGGCAAAAGCAAGCCTGTCAACGCAACCTGACATTGGAGGTGATTTTGCCGCAGCAGTTGCCCCCCGTCGTCAGCGATCCAACGATGCTTGATCAAGCACTCACCAGTTTGATTGAGCGATCGGCGCGGAGTTTGCCATCAGGTAGCCGAATTCAGGTTGAGGTTTCGCTGGCAGGGCATCAACTCAAGTTGCAGCTTCAGTCTCAGGTGCAAGACGAAAAACCGTCTGACCATGCATCTGGGTCGTATAAGCACCATGCCCCGCTTCTAAAGTCGTTGGGACAAGTTTTGATGTTTCAACCTGAAACGGGAAATCTCAGCCTCAATCTCAGCGCCACCAAAAATTTGTTTCATGCCCTTGGTGCAAAGCTGATCGTGCGAGAACGCCCCGAACAAGGCGAGGTGTTTACTCTATTTTTACCGCTAGAACCCGCCCACAGCTTCAGATAAGCCGCCATAATAGACCGCCCTAGTGGTCTGTCAAGATTGAAATGATGGACTGGGAATCAATGAGTGGATGAGTGGATGAGTGGATGAGTGGATGAGTGGATGAGTGGATGAGTGGATGAGTGGATGAGTGGATGAGTGGATGGGTAGTATCTCCATCTACCCCTCTACCCTCTCACCCCTCAACTCAAAGTTGACAATCTACTAGCGCGCTGATGCACAGATGCGGCGTAGGGATGCAATATGGGGCAACTCTGCGGTAGGCAGTTCTGCCAGCCCCATAAAAAGGGCTTTACTGTCGTAGCAATTTTCCTATCATTTCTCAAGGGGGAGGGTTTGCAACCGGGAGAAATTGAGATATGTTTGTAGTAAGTTATTATTGACGCAATTTCGCAATAATCAAGATGGCGTTCGCAACTGCTGAACTCTGTAACTCATGGGTTGCGACTACAAGTCTTGGACTAGATTGCTCAATAAGTCTCGCCCGTGCAGGATTCAATCTGTTGTTGAATCGCTCTTCGGTTGAGATCTAACTCTAGGTTGATGTTCACTTCTACTTACACGTTATTGCAATGAGCAAGAGCCACAAGGAATCTCAGTTTCAGCTAGAGGGACGCTTTCTCGGCTATGTCTTCAAAGATGGCTATAAAATTAAGCGCCTAGAGCTAGTCACCCCTGATGCAGAATTTTCGATCAAGGTGACGAAAGAATCAAGATTGAGCCTTGAGCGATCGCTGTTGCCGGGTGACTTAATCCGAGTTGTAGGCATGCAAAAGCGTGACTCAAAGACTGGCGCAGTGAAAATGAAGGCGATTTCGGTTTCTCTCGCCTCTGGTGAAGCTATAGAAGTGCCGTCTGCTGCTCAAACAAAACCTGGAAAAATGAGCGTTCTCTACTGCCAAAAATCAAGCTGCATGAAGCGAGGTGGCAAAGCGGCTTGCCAAGCTCTTTCCCAAGCGCTCAGCGATCGCACTCTATCAGACAAAGTAGCCGTCAAGGGAACTGGGTGCATGAAGGCTTGCAGCAAAGGTCCTAATTTCGTCTTTATGCCAGGAAAGGTGCGGTATAGCAAAGTGAGCGCCAAAGATATGTCTACGTTGGTGGATGAACATTTTCCGCGATCGCTCGACGTTCAGGAGCCGTTGCTTCCCACTGAGCGGCTGCCAATAGAGGCAGTTGCCGGTAGATAGGGGCGAACGCAGGTCATCACCATCGCAAGCTATTTAATTCACGACCCTAAGTTCGGTACGGTTCGTGCCTCTGTCTAACCTATGTTTGGCATCGCCCTCTATCTCGTCTAGCATTTCTGCTCAAGACTTCTTCTTCATAGCAACATACAGTCCAGTGATGTCTCTGCATGATCTAGAATTGAGCTTTTCTCTCAGGGAAGAGCCGCTTTTCAGGGCATTGCAACACAAACACTAGCAGGTAAACTACACTGTCGATTGTTAGTTAGAGATAGAAGAATGGACGCAGTGGAGCAACTTACCCCAGAGTTTGGGCAGCGCGTACAGGAACTCAGAAATCTGCTTCAGAGGGCAAGTTATGAATACTATGTCCTCGATGCACCTACCATGGCTGATGCCGTCTATGACCAGCTTTACCGAGAATTGCAAACTCTAGAACGGCGGTTCCCAGAACTGATCACGTCTGATAGCCCGACGCAGCGAGTGGGAGAACATCCGGTAAGCCAGTTTGGGTCTGTGCAGCATAAGGTACCGCTCTACAGTTTAGAAAATGCCTTTGGCAATGACGAGTTGGTCGCATGGGAACAGCGCTGGCGGCGAGTTGCTCCGGCGATCGCCCAACCTTCCTATGTCTGCGAGTTAAAAATCGATGGCAATGCTCTAGCCTTAACTTACGAGAACGGCGTCTTGGTGCGGGGAGCAACCCGAGGGGACGGCACCACAGGCGAAGACATCACCCAAAATGTGAGGGCAATTCGTTCTGTGCCTCTGCGGCTGAGTCTAGAGCATCCTCCTGCGATCGTAGAAGTCCGAGGGGAAGCCTTTCTGCCACTTAAATCGTTTGAGCAAATCAACCGAGACCGCGAGCAGGCAGGCGATGCCCTGTTTGCCAATCCTCGTAATGCCACGGCTGGAACCTTGCGCCAACTCGATTCTAAAATTGTTGCCCAACGCAACCTAGACTTCTTTGCCTACACGCTGCATCTGCCAGAAGCCCCCCTAGTCCCCCCCCTCCAAACCCAGTGGGAGGCACTCGACTATTTACAGCAACTGGGCTTTCGAGTCAACCCAGAACGGGCGCTTTGCCCCACGATTGACGCCGTGCAAGCCTACTGCGATCGCTGGTCAATCGAGCGATCGCACCTCGGCTACCTCACCGATGGCGTCGTGGTCAAACTCAATTCGTTTAAGCTTCAAACGCAGTTGGGGTTTACCCAAAAATTTCCCCGATGGGCGATCGCGCTCAAATATCCTGCCGAAGAAGCCCCAACCCTGCTAGAACATATCAGTGTCAATGTCGGACGAACGGGCGCAATCACGCCTGTGGCAGAGTTGCGCCCTGTGCAGTTGGCAGGCACAACCGTATCGAGAGCCACGTTACACAACCGCGATCGCATCACAGAACTCGACTGCCGCATCGGAGATACAGTGATTGTTCGCAAAGCTGGGGAAATTATTCCTGAAGTGGTGCGCGTGCTGCCAGAATTGCGCCCTAAAAACGCGCCACCCTACCACATGCCGACCCACTGCCCAGAGTGCGGCGAACCCGTTGTCAAACCCGATGGCGAAGCCGTAACCCGGTGCATCAACAGTGCCTGTCCTGCGATCGTCCGGGGGGCGCTGACTCATTGGGCTAGCCGCGATGCGCTTGACATTAATGGCGTTGGTGAAAAACTTGTTTTACAACTGGTCGATCACGGCTTTATTCATTCCGTAGCGGATTTGTATCACCTTACGGTAGAGCAACTCTTAACGCTAGAGCGGATGGGAACGAAGTCGGCAGAAAAAACGATCAGAGCAATTCAAGATTCTAAAGCTCAGCCATGGTCAAAAGTGTTGTATGGATTAGGAATTCGCCATGTGGGTAGCGTCAACGCACAAACGCTAGCGCAAGCGTTTCCCAGCGTTAACGAATTGGTGGACGCAACGCCAGAAGCGATCGCAGCGGTACATGGGTTTGGCTCAGAAATTGCCCAATCTGTGCATCAGTGGTTTCAAAATCATGGCAATCGTGGGGTTATTGATCGCTTGCGGCAAGCCGGAGTACAGCTTGAGGGAGAAAGACCGCTAGCAGTCGAAACCAAAGCCGCGATCGTAGGTAAAATATGGGTCGTAACCGGAACGTTGCCAACGCTCAAACGCGACGAGGTGAAGGCTATGATCCAAACGGCAGGCGGCAAAGTCACCGATTCGGTTAGCAAAAAAACAGACTATGTTGTAGTCGGCGAAGAAGCCGGATCAAAGCTGACAAAGGCTCAACGTTTGGGAATTCCGCTATTGTCAGAGGCAGATTTTCTCAGGTTATTAGCCTCAAGTGACTAGAAGTCTAAGCTCAGATACCCTCTTTCTTGACCAGATTCTTGACCAGAGAAGAGGCGGGCAATTCCGCCCATGAAAGAATTCCGCCCATGAAAAAAGGAGGTCATCTAAATAACCTCCTGCTAATGCTCAGAGTTAGCTAAACTTTAGAATGCTGTACCAATCCAGCTTTGGCTCGTTACGCCAGACCCGTGTTTGCTCCAGGTCTGCCCGTTGCCAATTCAACCTTGACAATTTTGCCACCCATTTTTTGAATTCGCTGCTGCTCTTTAAACCAGTTTTCGTAAGGAACCAGTTTGGTGAAAAACGTATTTTGCAGTTCCCGTTGGGTGCGGATGCGAGTTTGGCTGGGAACGCAGGCAGTAACCTTGAACATTCTCATGGGTCTTCTTCTCTCCTGAGTAAAGCTAGACGGGGTGAAATAAAGGACACCTTGCGGCAACACTGACGCAAAGTGAAGAGGAGGAATGAGAGATGAATACTCAACCGCCTCGTCAATGGAAATAGAAAATTCTGAAAAATCAATCGTTGAGATCGCACTGCTGAGAGTGGCTTAACAAATCTCAAAGCGATTCCTTCGAGTTGCGCTCTGCGCTAATCGCACAATTGTTTGCTTAGTTAAACCAACATGGCTGTTTAAAGGGTTGGAAGTCGAGAGTCGATGTTAAATCGCTAAAACCAAACGCTCAGCCTTTGACGATTTAATATCCACACCAGACTTCCAAAGCCTCTTTTAAAACGCTGAACTCTGAATTTCAAGTTCGCCATTCATCGTTCAAACGTCTGCGGTTTGTTCTAGCTCAAGCCAGAGCAGATGTAGTCGAAATAAACGCCCATTTCCTTACCAGCATCAGCACCAACCAATCCAGAAGTAACTTCTTTCATCGCTTGGATCGACTGAACGGTAGCTGCAACGGGAACGCCCAAGGAGTTGTAGGTTTCCTTCAAGCCGTTGAGCACGCGCTCATCGAGGATAGAAGGATCGCCAGCCAACATGGCGTAGGTGGAGTAGCGGAGGTAGTAGTCGAGGTCGCGGATGCAAGCTGCATAGCGACGGGTGGTGTACATGTTGCCACCGGGACGGGTGATATCTGAGTACAACAAGGACTTAGCCACGGCTTCTTTGACGATCGCAGCCGCGTTAGCGCTGATTGCAGTAGCGGCACGAACGCGCAATTCGCCAGTTGCAAAGTAGCCCTTGAGCTTTTCGAGCGCAGAAGAATCCAGGTATTTGCCCTGAACGTCGGAAGTGTTAATTACAGAGGTGATTGCGTCTTGCATGTTTAAATTCCCGTAAGTCGCGTGGTATTGATCAAAAGAATCTGGTGAATGGGGGTTAGCCCAGTGCCAATTACTGCATTGCACCGATCACATAGTCGAAGTAAGCGCCAGCTTCAGATGCGTCTTCACCAGACAGCAACGAAGCAGCTACGTTCTTCATCGCGCGAACGCCTTCTGCAACAGCAGGGATGGGGGTTCCCAACGAGTTATACATTTCCTTGACACCCACGATGCCGATTTCTTCGATCGGGGTTACATCACCGGAAACAACTCCGTAGGTGACGAGACGCAGATAGTAGTCAAGGTCGCGCAGGCAGGTTGCAGTCATTTCTTCGCCGTAAGCGTTGCCGCCAGGGGAAACCACATCAGGACGCTTTTGGAACAACTGATCGCCAGCTTGCTTGACGATGCGCTCACGAGAGTCGGTCAGGGTTTGAGCGATGCGTAGGCGTCTTTCACCAGTGGTGACGAAGCCTTTGATCCGATCCAATTCGCCGGGGCTGAGATAGCGAGCCTCAGCATCTGCATTCACGATTGACTTCGTGACAATACTCATTGATGGATTCCTCCGAAAGAATGTAACCGAATGTGTTTAAACGGGAGTTCCCCAAATGGCTTGATTAAGTCTACTTACTGAGAGCCATCTCTGGGTGCTGAAATGATCAGCGCTCAGGTTTTGGTCTGGAAATACTTGTAATATTGCCCGACACCCCTTCCGGTAATCTTGGCTATGCAAGCGTTTCGACTTAATTACCTTCCGCAATCATTCTGCGGCATTTTGTTCACCTTCCTGGTTGCTTCGCAACATTTTTTAATAATTTTCCTCAGCTTTGAGAGAGAGGGAGATCTTTCTTTTTGGAGAGGTTGCCATAGGGCTTGGCTTGCTAAGGTAGAAAGCTGTCAGAACGCCATTTTCGGCTACAGAGATGGGCTTAGCAGACGGCAACTTGCGCTTTAGAGAGTTTCAAAGTAGTCAATCACTGCTTGAGCGATCGCGCGATTTCCATCTTTGGCAAGCCGCTCTGGCTGACGCGGCGATGTCATGGGCTGGTTGAGAAAGCTCCAATCGCCCTTAAAAAAAGCTTGGGGTGTGATGATCTGATGCTCGGCATAGGCTTGGATGCCTTCTAGCAAAATCGGAGCTTCGGCAAAGCCTTCACGGGTGAGGCTGATGATCGGCACATCAAAGCGACAGGCTTCTGAAAACGTGCTGTAGCCTGGTTTAGAGATAAGGCGACCCGATAAGGGCATGAAATCAATCGGACGGTAGAACCGATCGTCAACCCGAATCAGGTTAGGGAAGTCTGGAGCCGCTAGATCGAAACAAATAAATGTCCAATCTGGGAAGTGTTGAACATTTTCGTAGGGGATGCGATCGAGTCCCAAGCCGCCAAAAGTCATCAGGACAATTTTTTCTTTAGGCGTTTTTTCTAGCGCAAATTTAGAGCTAAGTTCAGCGGCATCAACCCTAGGGTTAACCCCTGTTAACCCAACATCTTCGATGTGAGGAAACGCGCTCATCGATTCGTGGAATGGCATTCGGAACACGCGATCGCACTGGCTAAAGCACTCGCCGATCCACTCTGACATTTCGATAAACTCGCCGCCCCAATCACGGTAGATAAAATCCCAGCCAAAGTTGCCCATCATCCATCCTGGAATGCCTGCTGCTTTCGCCATCGGAGCCGCTAAGGGTGGAATGTCGCCCAACACTAGCCCAACGCGGTTTTGCTTTAGGAAAGTGACTTCGGAGGCGATCAGCGATCGCTGCTGCTTGCGAATTTGTTTTAATTTTTCTAAGGTGGCTTCTTTGTCCATCGTGAGACTGTCGTGTTGCACCACGCCAACATCAAACGCGCGAGGACGGTGAATAAAGTCGCCAGGAATATACGCTTCGAGTACCGATCGCGGCGCAGTGGTTGCCAAGATCAAGACAATTTCTGAATTAAGGCGTTGAATTTCTGCCGCGATCGCGGCGGCACGGGTGGCATGACCAAAACCATGGTTTGTAATTGCAAGATAGAGAATGGAGTGTCGCATAAGTGAATGATTGAGAAGACAATAGACTAAAATGCTAGATTGCAATACTAACCCAGCTTGCAATGCAAAACGATGAGTTAAATTACGATGTTAAACTCATAGAAATAAATTCTACTAAGCTATCTATTTCAGAATCGGTAGTGAAATAGTGAACACAAGCGCGAACGCAATTTGGATTTAGAATCGTGCGAACAAAACACTTTTTTTCTTCGAGATATTGCACAAGAGATTGATGCTTTCCGCTATTGGTTTGAAACGAGACCAGACCCGCTTCGGGAGGAGACGTTTTCAGGCAGGTAATGGTGGGAAGGTCGGTGAGCCGTTGCCAAAGATAGGCACTGCGATCGCAGATCAGGCGATAGCGTTCTTCGGCGGTGGCGAATTGGGCATGAAGCGCGATCGCCTCTCGCAACCCGGCATACAACGGCACCGCAGAGGTGGCAATTTCATAGCGCCGCCCGTCAGAGTGATAAGACACCGGATCGCCGACTGCATTGGTCATGATGCTGCGCCAGCCGATAAAGGTTGGGCTTAGGTTGTCTCGCGCTTGGGGGCGCACATACAACCCACCACCACCCGCCGGTCCGCACCACCACTTGTGCCCCGTAAAGGCATAAAAATCTGCCCCCAATGTCGTCAGGTTCAGCGGCAAAACCCCCACCGATTGCGCCGCATCGACCAATACCCGAATCTGCTCACGGGCAGGAAACCCATGACACACCTTCACAATGTCAGCTAAAGGCAAGACCTGTCCAGTGTTCCACAGAATATGACTGAGCACCACTAAGCGGGTTTTGGGCGTGAGATGCTGTTGAATCACAGCGACAGGATCGCCTGAATTTAGAGTGTCTAGAATCGGACAAATTGAAACTTCTAGCCCAAACCGCCGCTGAAGCTCTTGAACTGCCGCAATAATGCCTTGATGTTCGCAATCGGTCATCAGCAAGCGATCGCCCGGTTGCCAGTCGATGCCCCACAGGGCAATATTGCACCCCACCGAGACATCTTCCGTTAGGGTAATGGTGTCTGGCGTTGTGCCGAGTTCTTGGGCGATGGCACCACGGGTTTGACTTGCCTCCTGACTGAGCCACCCATTCACCGCGCCCGAAAAGGGTCCGACTTTCTGAACATAGTCTTGGGCGTGGGTGGTTGCCGCGATCGCGCGGCTCGCCATCGGGCCTTGCCCCCCATAGTTAAAATACGCTTTTTCTCCTAAATAAGGAAAGTGCGATCGCAGACGTTCAAGTTGAGGTGTTGTCAAAGGAACACTTGTCATTCGAGATTATGTTTTAGACTAAACAAATCCCATCTTAATTGCCCTAACTGTTAGCAATTAATAATTAACCTCCTAATCTCCTTTACCTCAATTCTGCTCCCGTTTTGGCTAATTTCTGTTAGCTTATAGGCATGTTTCTAACTGCTGACCTCCTCCTAAATTATCAGCGATGCAGCCGTCGAGCATTCCTCGATACATTTGGAGATGCCCAGCAAAAAGATCCGCCAAACGATTATCTAGCAAAGTTAATTCAAGACAGCACGACCCATCGGCGGCAGGTGTTAGAGAGCCAAACTCACCATCGCCCCAAATATCCCCACGGAGATTGGTTGAGCGGGGCGCAAGAAACGCTCCAACTCATGCAGGAAGGAGTAGAGTGCATCTCTCAAGGCGTTTTAACGACCGACGCCCAAGGTGTTACTCTCGTTAGCATTCCTGATTTACTGATCAAGCAGCCTGGGTACTCCGCCTTTGGCGATTGGCTCTACGTCCCAACCGAGGTGAAACTCAGCAAACGCCCCAAGCAGGAATATCAAATCATCGCCGCCTATCATGTGATGGTGTTGGCGGCAGTGCAGCAAGAATGGTGCGAAACGGCGTGGCTGCAACTACGAGGGCGAGGGCTGTTTGAGGTTGATTTGTGGGAAGCGGTTCCTCGAATGCAGGAGATTGTCGATGGGGCTTTGGCTGCTCTGAGGCACGCCCAAGAGCCGGAAGTTTTTATTTCTCGCAGTCGGTGCAGTTTGTGTCATTGGTATAGCCACTGTTATGCGATCGCAAAGTCTGATCGCCATCTGTCGCTGCTGCCTGGGGTGACTCAGAGCCGCTACGCTCAACTCCAAGCGCTGAATTTGACCACGGTTGAAGCGCTAGCACAAACCTCGCCAACCCAGCTAGAACCCTTACCCGGATTTGGGCGCGAGACGGCTCACAAATTGGTTAGGCAAGCCCGATCGACGCTCTATAATGTGGCAATGCTGGGAGAAAGCCTCGCGTATAGCTCTGGTCACGCTAGTTTTTACATACAGCCCCTTCCAACCGTGCCCATAGAGCTTTACTTTGACATTGAAGCTGAGCCAGGACTCAATCTCGTTTACCTCCACGGAATATTGGCGGTTGACCGAATAAAACAGACCGAAACCTATCATCCCCTGCTTGCCGAATCCCCCAATCAAGAAGCCAGGGTTTGGCAACAATTTTTAGACTTAGTGTGGGCGTATCCTGATGCGCCCATTTTTCATTTTTGCCCCTACGAAACTCAAACTGTCGAGCGACTTGGCAAACTGTACGAAACGCCGGATGAACTGATTCGACCGTTGTTAGCGCGATTCATTGATTTGCACGATCGTGTGACTCAGGCTGTGACCCTTCCGGTTGAGAGTTATGCCCTAAAACACATTGCCCGTTGGCTTGGCTTTGATTGGCGAGACTCTAGCGCCAACGGAGCGCAATCGATTTATTGGTATGCCCAGTGGCTAGAAACGCGCGATCGCAAGTATTTAGATTCGATTTTGACATACAACGAAGATGACTGCCGCGCAACCTATGTCGTCAAAGAGTGGTTGGCAACATTTCTAGAAACCGCATCGACCACCGTGCAAATCATTGCCAACGAAGGGGCTGCGTAACGCTAAATCTTTCTGCCCAAAATGACGAGATTGCGGTCTTCTCCCTCAATGTGAGCAACGGTGGGCAAAAAGCCCCATTGCTCAAAGCCAAACTGGTTGAAGAGATGAATACTGGGCTGATTTTCAGCAAAAATAAAGCCGAGCAGGGTTGAAATGTCTAAAGATGGGCTTTGTGCGATCGCATACGCTAACAAGGTTTTGCCCACGCCTTGCCGCCGCCTTTGCTCCGATACATAAAGGCTCAATTCCACCGTTTGGGCATAGGCAGGTCTGCCATAAAACGATTGGATGCTGAGCCATCCGGCAATCGCTGCATCTAGTTCCATCACCCACACCGGGCGATAACGCGGACGATGCTGCAACCACTCCAGCCGACTTTCAACGGTGACAGGTTCAACATCGGCAGTGACAATGTGACTCGCAATGGTGCTGTTGTAAATGGCAACGATCGCGGGCAAATCAGCCTCGGTGGCAGCACGAATCCTATTCATTGCCCGACCTGTTGAGATATCCAGTGTAAATAAGGCTGCGACCCAGCTACAATCGGCAATGCAATAATCTCCGGCACTTCGTAAGAGTGAAGTTGGCGAATTGTCGCTTCTAACTCATCAAAACGATCTAAATCTGATTTGATGAATAGCTGCCACTCTTGATCCTGATGCATGTCTCCTTGCCAGGTGTAGATCGATTGCACAGGAAAAAGCGTCGCGCAGGCAGCAAGCTTAGAGCAAATGAGCGTTTGGGCAATTTTCTCGGCTTCTTGCTGAGAGGTCGCTGTTACCAAAATCACTCCGTAGTGTCCGGTTGGGTCTGTCATGGGCAATTACAATTGGGCAATTACAATAAAACCTAACGTTCCTAACTTGTAGTGTACGAAATCTGTAGTGTAGAAGAAATAGTGTACAAAGCTTGAGCGTACAAAGCTTGAGCGTACAAAGCTTGAGTGTACAAAGCTTGAGTGTACAAAACCGTGCTCGGTGCTTGGCGCGACAAATGAAATTATGATGAAAACAAAAATTGTCCTGACTCTGGTGTGGATCGGCTTTGTTGGCTATGCGTTCTTTCTTGCGCCACCCAATCAGCCAGATACGTTTGAGCTAATCAAGAATCTGTCTACTGGGAAGATTGAGGGCATTAATCCGCTGATTGTGGCACTGTTTAATATCATGGGTGTGCTGCCTTTGATGTATAGTTGCCTGACGTTTCTCGATGGTCGGGGGCAAAAGATTCCTGCTTGGTTATTCACAAGCGCCTCATTTGCGGTCGGAGCCTTTGCGCTATTGCCCTATTTGATTTTTCGCAACCCCAATCCTCTATTTCAGGGTCAAAAAACCTGGTTCTTAAAGATTTTAGATTCGCGCATCACCGGAGTATTCGTTGCCGTTGCCGCGATCGCGCTCCTCGGTTATGGCATAACTCAAGGCAACTGGAGCAATTTTGTGGAACAGTGGCAGACCAGCCGGTTTATCAACGTCATGAGTTTAGATTTCTGTGCATTGATTCTGCTGTTTCCGGTCTTGCTAACCGATGACATGGCACGACGGGGGATCAAGAACCAAAAAGTGTTTTGGGCAGTTGCCTTCGTTCCGTTATTGGGTGCTGTAACCTATTTGGCACTGCGCCCTCCAACGATCGAGCAGTCTCATACTCAAACACTTGAACCAACACAGGTTGTCGCGTGAAGGTTGTCGCGTGAATGATTGGCAAACACCCCCTGATTTATTAATCCTAAAGCCGTACGATCTTCATGTCTGGCAAGCGCGATTGGATGTTGAGTCTGATTCATTAGCCGCATTTGCACAGACGCTTTCAGGCGATGAGCGTCTTCGAGCAGATCGGTTCCAATTTCACGTACACCGCGATCGCTTCATTGCCGGACGCGGCATCCTGCGATCGCTGCTTTCCCGCTACCTAGATTGCTTGCCGCAAGCGTTAACGTTTAGCTATGGTGTGCATGGCAAACCAGCATTGTTGAGTTGTCAGGCGTACAATTGTCAGGCGTTGCAATTCAACGTGGCGCACTCGCAAGACCGAGCACTTTATATCCTCAGCCGCGATGCTTCGGAACTTGGCAGAGCCAATCGCACAGTTGGAATTGATATCGAGCAGATCCGAAACGTTGATCGCTTAGAGGCTTTAACCCGCCGCTTTTTTTCGGCGATCGAACATGCCGCCATTTGCGATGCAGAAGCCCACCAGCGATCGCGACTGTTCTTTCGATATTGGACATGCAAAGAAGCTTATTTAAAGGCCACAGGCGATGGATTAGGCAAACTTGGCGACTTGGAAATCTCACTATCCGTTGAGCAATCGGCTCGGTTTCAACGGCTGCCTGCCAACGAAAGCACTCAGCAGTGGTATCTGCAAGAATTAGAACTAGACAGCGATTTTGTGGGCGCACTCAGCGCACGCTATAGCCCAACCTGTAGCTCGTCGGCTGAGTCTCCAGAACCCTCGTTCAGGGTTCATCAGTTCACCTTCGATCCCCAATAAGTCGCGCCCTTATCCCTCAGGAATTAAAAATTAAACGAGGGAGGGCTGCCCCCAAGTCTTGATACGACCCCTGGTATGTTGAGAGAGTGGTAGACCGCAAACCCCCAGGTTTTATAAAACCGTCCGCAAGCTTGGGTCGCCACGCCTGCTCGAAGTGCTGAGAACTCGTAAAATCGCCTGGACTTGAAGTCCGCATGGAGCCAGAAAGAGTGCAGACTTCGACTCATTCAATTCAACTGGAGGTTAGGGGTGCAACAACCATCGCAGTGGGTCGGGATTGATGTCAGTAAAGCGACATTGGACGTTTACCTGCGACCGAGTGGGGAACAGTTTCAAGTTGCCAATCAAGCGTCAGGCATCGCAGAGTTGGTGAAGCGACTGCAAACGTTCGAGATCCAACAAGTGATTGTGGAATCAACGGGCGGCTTGGAACTAGAGGTCGCGCAAGCACTCCAGAATGCAGGCATGGCGATCTCGATCATCAATCCTCGGCAAGGGCGAGACTTTGCCAAAGCCAGCGGCAAACTTGCTAAAACTGTGTCCTGCGGAGTTTGGCGAAGCCTAATCGCATTGATGCAGCGGTCTTAGCTCACTTTGGGGAAGCAATCCAACCGCCGATTACTGTGTTAGCCAGTGATCAAGACCGAGCACTGCAAGATGCAGTCACTCGTCGCCGCCAACTGGTAGAGATGCTGAGCGCTGAGAAAAATCGTCGCGCGAGTCTACGAGCGAAGATGCGTCAGAACATTGAACGTCACATTGAATGGCTCGAAGAGCAGATTCAGGAGCTCGATGAGGAAATTGAGCAACTCAGTCAAGCTCAAGCCGAATGGCAATCTCGTATCACTTTGCTCAAAACTGTGCCAGGAGTCGGCTCGGTGATTGCCACGACTTTGATT